>CAZBBC010000112.1:0-15660 GCA_964489835.1 uncultured Calditrichota bacterium | reverse complement strand
GTAATCCGTGTAATCCGTGTAATCCGTGTAATCCGTGTAATCCGTGTAATCCGTGGATAAAAGTTTTTATATTTTTTCAAAAAAACAAAGTTTTTGGCTAAAATTGAAGCACCATGGAGTAACACGGAATTAATTCAGGGAGGTGTAAATGAATGCCATATTACTATTATCATGTCCCGATCAAAGAGGTTTAGTTTCCCGTATCTCCCATTTCATCTATGAACGCGGAGGAAATATTATTGATCTGGATGAACATGTGGATGCCGAAGATCATATATTTTTTATCCGGGTTGCCTGGGATATGAAAGAATTTACAATCACAGCAGAAATGATGGAGGAAGCATTTCTGCCCCTGGCAAAAGAATTTAATGCCGACTGGACCATCCGTTATAACAGCCATAAACCCCGCTTAGCTCTTTTTGTATCAAAGTATGACCATTGCCTGCAGGAAATTTTATGGCGCCACAGTACCCATGAATTCGAAGCCGAAATACCAATAATTATCTCAAATCATCCTGATTTAAAATACTTAGCGGAGCGATATCATATTCCCTTATATGTCTTTCCTATTACAGCCGAGAATAAGTCTGAGCAAGAAAAAAAGGAATTAAAAATCTTAAATGATAATCAGATAGATACCATTGTTCTGGCAAGATACATGCAGATTCTATCTCCACAAATGGTCGACAAATATCCAAATCAGATAATTAATATCCATCATTCTTTTTTACCGGCATTTATAGGCAACAATCCCTATAAACAAGCTTTTAGAAGAGGCGTGAAAATAATTGGGGCAACCAGTCACTATGTCACCACTGATCTGGATGAAGGGCCAATCATTGATCAGGATATCATTCGAATTTCTCACAAAGATTCGTTAGAAGATTTAATTCGTAAGGGCAGGGATCTGGAGCGTCTGGTTTTGGCCAGAGCGTTGCATTTTCATCTGGATGATCGTGTTTTGATTCACGGTAGAAGGACAATTATATTCGATTAGGAATTGCATTTTCTGATTATAGAACGAAATAATGTTGACCTGATTTACACAATTATATCTTCTGGGTGCGAGGTGAACTGACGCAGTCTTTCCAGACTTCTGGAAGAATTATATTTTTTACCATCACCATAAGCAAGAAATTGTGTACCCATACAGGCATAACGATTATCCTGAACCAAAGTAACCCATTTTATATATCCTTTTACCAGAATTTTCCTTTCACCAGGGACAGAGATGATCATATTTATAAAATCGCCTCCTTTAAGAGGTTCTTCACTTTGAATACAGGCACCGCTTTTATTAATATCTTTGATAATAATTTTTTTTGATATTTTTTCAAAAATACTGAGTGAAAATTCATTGTTAAATAAATTCAATCCCGATGTTCTTAATAATGAACCGGTTGCTTGTGGTATAATGAATCTATCGAGAGAGCGACGTTCTTCAATTTTTGTCATTCATATTATCCATTACAAATATATAACTTAGAATAAATTATTTAGCTTTCAGCATCTACCAGGCGATCAACGATTGCCCGATTTGATGATTATAGAATTGGTAAAAAATGCCAGTCTCTTTATAAACGTAAAGAGTAAAGGATTTATTTCGAAAAGATTACCTTTAAAAAAATTTGTGACCAATGAATAATAATCCATTCTCGTTATTTATTGGTCAGGGGGTATTAATAATAAGGACTGGCTATTCGGGGCTGGCTGTGGAATATGGAACTATCTCCAAGAAACCTAAACGCTGCGAATTACTTTCTCTTTTGTGGATTGTAGCACTTCAGTAATCCCACCTTTTCCTGGGATATTTTTTTCTTTGGATTCAGATACATATTCTGTTTGTGATATATATTTTTGCTTTGATAATTTGTTTTTTAATTCAGACGTATATAATTGCAACTGTGTAGATGGTGGATAGAATAGAATCCCTTTCTCCGGTTTTACTTTTAACCTTAAATAACTGCCATCCGCGCGCCAGCTGACCCGTGTTCTCTTCTGATAACGGGCAATAAAAGAACCCACATCCCAATTGCCATAATAAACACGTAAAGTCTCTGTAACCAGATTAATCAAATCTTCCATACCTTCCACCCGATGCTGCTCCTGCGGTTGATGTGCATGTGGCGTGTTCCTTATATCTACCACTCTTTTATCTGCAAAATTTTTATCCATTAAAAATTGAATAATTACGGAAGATTCAAAGGCATAACCCTGTCCCAGTTTTAATCGCCTCCAATTATCCAGGGTCGTGCCCTGGTCCCCGTGTAAAATATAAGTAAATGATCCCAACCAATAACTAAGAAAGTTTTCAGACTCATGAACATTCTTCCGGGTAAATGGTTTGGTCACTCTACCACCGGCATAAAAATAAGTATTCATTATTTTCCGTATTAAATTTAATTCATTACGGGATACAACACAGGCTAAATTTTCAGGAGTTAGAATCAGATCAGCAGGTAATTCTTTTAGTTTTCTGATCAAATGTTTTAATTGATTTAAACTGACATTAGTATGGGAATCATTTAGACCGATGCTTAAGCAGATGGCTTCAATGATTAAGGAACGATAATTTTTGATTACCTCCTGATCTCCCCGAATGATTTTATCGGTCAAAAAAGTGGGGATATTTATTCTGACACCACCGTTTTTAACAAATGCCACCCCTTTACACCGATTGATCAATCGTCCCAACCCTCTATACTCAGACTTAGCAAATGACAACACCCAGGAAGCGATAAGTATATAGTGGGCTCTCTCATCCAATAATGTGTAATCATCATCCAGAAACAAAACAAATACTTTCTTCGGATCTAAATCTTCCTTCCGAACTTCTTTATCAAGCATTAACAGAAACTTTAAAATATTTTCGGTTTTGCCTCTTGCCTTTTTACCGAGAAGTTTCTTATAAGTTTGATCAACTACACTGACATCATCGACAAAAAACACCCGTATACCTTCCTCAATGGCGAATCGGCATAAAGGTGATCGATTATTTCTGTCTCCCTGATAAGATAAAAATCTGGTGATCAATCCCTGTTGTTCAAGATTCTTTAAATTATTAAATGTATTTCCACCGGTTCTCAACGCTGCTTCACCCCTGCCGTCAAAGGAGACAATCCCGATATAAATTTTCAGATTCTTTTGAACAACCGTCTCAGATACTGCTCTTTCTATTTGGTTATTAAATAAAAAATCTTTTGTTAAAAAATCATTCATGGATAGATTAACCACCCTGCTTCTGACAGTGTCATCTTTGGCCAACCATGAGTCTAATTTATCCCGAGACATTTCTTTAAATTGTATTCCTTTTGGAATCTGAAATCCAAATCTACTTTTTAAAAATTTTTCCAGTTTATCGCTATCGGAATGAATCATCATAAATTCCCGAACCTTAACTTATTAAAATACAGAACGTTATAAAATTATATAGCCTGGATAATCTATTTCTCCCCCGTCTGGGCCGGGCAGGCAGCGATGCAACGAGTCGAAGGTTCACATTCATGGCTGGAGATAAAACATAATATATAATATTGGCAGTAAATGCAACAAAAATCCGATAATTAAGCGGGTGATCTGATTGGTGTTGGTACTGGATCGGAAGAACCGGGGATTGGAAATCCGGAACTGGGAATTTGATCTATTAAGAAACCATGCAATCATCTTCTCCATATTTTTTTTGAAACTAATTGTTTTGCCGGTCACGAATGATTAATTTATTTGCGCATACCATTTGAACCTTTACAATTTATGGGAGGGGCTATGAACTGGACTAAATTTTTTATTGCCTTTATCGTCATTTATGTGGTCGGCGCCATACTCAGCTTTGTTGTGCATGGACTCTTGCTCGGTGCTACCTACGAGGCGTTATCTAATGTCTGGCGTCCGGATATGGATCGTCTGATGTGGGTACAATGGGTGACCGCTTGTTTTTATTGTTTCTTTTTTGTTTATATCTTTGCCAGAGGATACGAAGGCCGTGGTATTATGGAAGGGGTACGCTATGGCTTAGTTATTTGGGCCTTTATGTCTATCCCTGTTATCTATAATCAATATATGGTGTATCCGTTGACCTATTCTCTGGTATTACAATGGTTGTTTTACGACCTCATCACGGTTATAATCTCAGGCATATTAGTGGCCCTTATCTATAAACCGCTGGAGAAAAAAGCCTAATCTGAACCATTAAATACCCACCCTATGCCGCAACAGGATGCTTTCTATAACTTTATAATAAGCGCTTATCTGTTGCGGCTTTTTATTTATCAACCGTCTGAGAATTTATCGTCCACATTTGAATATCGAACAAGGATTAACGATTTTTGATTTTGGAATTGACTGGTCAGAATAATGCCTGGGACTAATTAAAGATTTCTGATTGCGCTTCTTGTTAATTTAGACCTTCCGGGAACCGGCCTTCAATCTGCTTCGGATCGAGGAAGAATTATCTACCGCTCATTTAAGATTATCGGCCGTGGCCATCGATAATAAACCATATGCACAATTCATTTCAAAATACGACAAACCACATGTTTTTTTCTATCTGGATCCGCCTTACTTTGGAATGGAAAATTATTACGATAAGAATATCTTTAACCATGACGATTTTCGGATTCTGGCATTGCTGCTATCAAGGATTTCCGGCAAGTTTATCATGTCGATCAACAACCACAAAACGATTCTTGAAATCTTTAAGGATTTTAATTTCAGAAAAGTTACCACCAGGTACAATGTGTCAAACAAATCGATGAGGGTAGAGGAGCTATTAATTATGAATTATTAGTACCCTTATTACTAACTTTTAATTGAGATATAGATTTGTTAGATGTGAACATTAATTCACATTATGTGAATGATACTTCACATAATGTGAACGATCGTTCCATCTCATATTTTAAATCCCTTTAAAAGAAAAGCCTTGAGGTTAAGCATTTATAATCGGTTAAATTCTTTCTTTGTTTTTTGGTATGAATATTGCGGATAAAATATGTGAGCCACCAACAAAAAGGTTGAAATAAAAAGGGGTTGAATAATTAAAATTCCCTGGATCTAAAAATTGTGCAAAGTGGTATATAAAAATACCCGAACAATACGATTATTGAATGTCCTCCTCATTTTAGAATACTTTTGAATGACATTCCTTACCTTTCTCATTATTTTTTGTATTATTGTCTCTGCTGAGAACTACAAATTATTCATTCCACGATATTGGTGGTTCTATTAATATTTTGACAAGGGGCAAACCAAAAAATGGGGAGGTATTATGAAAAAGGTTGTAGTATTAGTAAGTACGATTTTTACTTTAATTATTATCCTTTGTTATGTAAATATTGTAAGCGCAGACGAGAGAAAATTAGACGGTGAATGTTTTTTGCCACCGAGTACCTCAGGGATTAGAGTATATAGCTATGAAGGGACGTATCTAGTTGCTTATGATGTGACAGATTCTAATGGGTACTACTACATCGATGGTGACGATTTAGAGGAAGACGTGTATTATAAATTTTATACTACAAATGATATTGGATATCATACTTGGTATTTCTATTATGACAGCGGAAATATGGAACACGATTTTGCTTTAGGTGTACCAGCTGGATAAATTATGTATTTTAAATGTGTTTCAAATGGTTTGCTCCTTTATTATATTAATATAGTACTAACTTTAAACTTCAAATGTTTAGCAAACTATCAAAATTTATACTTCTATCTTTTATAATATGGGCCTGCTGGGAAAAACAAAGTCATGAAATTATGGCCCCGGAACCGGCCCATTATCAATTAAGTGGCATTGTAAATGACATCGATCTTAATGAAGCTCTTGATTCTATCAGAGTAAAAATTACCACAATACAATTGTTAGAGACATCCAAATCATTTTCCAAAACGACTTTTACTGATGCCCAGGGCAGATTTTTGTTTGATACTTTATATGCAGGAACCTATCAAATAAGATTTTATAGAGATGGTTATGAAGTATTAAAAAAAAGGTACTTTCAAAATTATAATGATAGTACGATAACATTTCCCTTACCGGATGTTTACTATATTCCCGGCTCTAAATTAATTGCTAAATATTCGGAATTTCACCCTGATTATTACGATGGTCATCCTTTAAGAATGGTAAAATTTTCATTCCATTCTGAGGAACCTTTTTTTATTGTTGTTACAGATACCCTCGGTTCCGACGCTGATACTGTTTTCTTTCGTCATAAGTGGGATAGCGAAAAACGGCAATGGATTCGTATCCAACAATACGCAAAGATTACAGAAATAAAAATAGGTGACGTTAATATTTGTTTTGGAAAGAATGCTAGTTATTTTTATTTGGTGGATATAAGAAAGCAGATTTTATATAAGATCCGATTCACAGCAACATATTTAAAGGAAGAGGAAAGATATTCACTACCTTATCCTGCCAATGATATTTATTATGCCGGAGGAAAAATATATATTTCCGCTTTGGATAAAATATATGTTTTTAATGAAATAAGTTTTAACTTTGAAAGTGAACTAACCACCTCCCGTCCTGATATTTATATCACCTCTTTTTTTATTGATAATCTGTATATATGGTTATCCGATAATGAAGCAGACTTGCTGTATCAGTGTGATCATGAACTAAACATATTAAAAACGTATGTCCCGTATGTTAGTTATGGTATATATAATATAAATGAACTTTCCTATGACTTCACGGGAAAAGATTGGTATTCTAGCTACAGCGACTAATCGGAAGTATTTTAAACTCTCGGACGCTGATAATTGATCTCTCTCTTTTTAATTTTTCGTGAATTAACTCTGATTATCGTGTGTTATAGAGTATATTATGGTGTTTGTTTCTAGTTTGATAAATACATATTTATAGTGTTTGTTTTTACGTTTGACGTTTCATCATAAATATTATTCATCATTATTAAAAAATCTTCGTGTCCTTTGTGCCCGCCAGTGGGCGGATCCGCCTACCGGCGTGATGCTTCGTGGTTTTTACCATTCTAGCAAAAATTTTACCAACTCGGATATTTTATTTCTCCGACGACGACCTGCCCGACGGCAGGCGGGGCGCAGCGATCACGCCAGTGGATTGAAAATCCGCCTCCTGGCGGGCGGATTCGTCTATCCCGTAAGACGGGATCTTCTACACGGCGAACGAAACAACATTTTTATAACACCTATGACGTTGATTTATTTATATATATTTTTTAATTCGTGTCAGTCTGCGCTTGATCCGGCTTCGACGGATAATTCGTGGACAAAATTTTTTTTGATTACAGCCTTAGGCTGCTGTATGAATATTTCAGGAGATATTATTAAAATACTAATACAGTAATTTTTTGTACTTTTTCCACATTTTACGGGAAACATCTAAATAATCTCCTTTCGGCTTTACCGGAAAAAGATTCCGTTTGTTCGTCCAGTCATCCTCCCATTTTAGTATCGTTTGATTCGTCAGTTTCTCGTCAAAAGGTTTTTTATTATCCAACGAATTTTTTAATTCTTTAATAAACTTTTGCCAGCGTGGTAAATAAAAATCAGTAATCAGACCGGACCACATCCGGCGGGAATAATCCCGTATATTGGCACCACTGCCCCACAAGGTCAAAATTCGCCGGGCATTCCACTCCAATTGTCCTTTTTCGTCACTACTAACCCCCCATCGTTTGGCATTCTCCAGCCATCGACCCAGCAAAAATTCTTCCCGGGTGCCGGCCAGTTCATCCAGATCATAAAAAATTTGTAAAAATAATTCCGAAAGGTCGTCCAATTGTCTTCGATCTTTGCTATTAAAGGCCTTAATTAGTTTTTGATGCAGATGAGTGCTGTAATTGGCCAGAACCTGAATACCCACGCTCACCAAATCATAGGAATAAGTATCAATATTTTTTAGTTTATCGGCGGACGTAAGCAAGAGTTTCCAGGCATCAACTAATTTTTTAGTATCATAGGTTGGAGCAGAGCGGAAACTGAGCCTCGGATAGCGGTTAATACTCAAAAAGACACCATATACAAGCGAATCGCTATAGACCGACTGGTGTAACTTTTCCCAGGCCTTGCGGGCACCTTCATCTTTTATCCCATAACGTCCATAAACATAGGAATCAAGCCAGATATTTATATCTACCGGTTCCCTATGCCAGGCCATTTCTGTTAAAAATTCATAGACAACCGGATTGCCCTCAAAACCTTCATTGACAAATCCGATCCCGGTCAAATGGTCTCTTTCCGGACTTGTCCGCGCGGTTTGCAGTCGTTGATTGATTCGATTTAAAGGACCATGCATATCAACATTAGCCCCGAAGGTCTGAATATTACACCATAACCAAGGTTTGCCGTAAAAGGCCTTGGTATCGGTCCACATTTCTGTTTGTTCACAGAAAAGATCCAGCAGAATGATATGTTCGTTCGGAACTGCCCTCAAGAATGTTTCCAGACGGACCGGTGTCCAGAACTTGCGATTGGCATAAAAAGCCCACCCTTGAAGTATCCATACAGCATTGGAATCAACAGCAGTCATTCCCTGGAGAATGGATTTGGCCATATCTTCCAGATATTCCGGATCACCTCTGGGCGGGACCATTTCAATGAAAGTATCAGCAGCATATAGATGGTCTGTCCCGTACAGTTTTGTCTGTTCCTCGATAAAAATATTTCCGATTTTGCGAAAAAGAGGATCCACCGGATCCAGTACATTGGTTTCCCATTCAACCCATTTGATTTTTTGAAAGTTACTTTCCGGAAATTTCTTAACCACTGCCGGGGGCACATGACCTGTAAATCCCTGAAGGACAGGGATCATGCCTAGTTCCCTTTCCCGGGAAAGAATTCTTTTTTGTAAGTTAAGATGCCGATCGATCCAGCTTTCGGGTAGTGGCCCCCCCCAACCATCAAGACAGCCCATCCACCCAAAGGGCAAATAGGGTGGTCCGGGCAGAAAATCGTTGAGATCTTCAATGCCCAGGCGTCCGGCCACTTCCCGCCAGACTGCCTCCTCTCCGGTCACCGATAAGGGCATATTTATACCGCTCAGGGCCATCCAATCGATCAGCTTTTCCCACTGAGCCCAATCCCACCAGGGTAAAGTATAGCCAAAGCAACAATAGTTAAGCATATAGCGATATTTATCAGGACTTACCCGACGGATTTTTGGATTGACGACAGGCGGCTTATCAGGTACATTCAGCTGATTACCAAATAGGGAAACATCACAATAGCAGTAATATTTGAGATACCAGTTTAATCCCATGGCCATGGAAACCGCCTGATTTCCCCGTATAATGATCTGATCATTTTTACTTTCGATCTCAAACACATCCTGACCGGCATCCGGCGGAATATATTCAAAAATAACGGCATCACCAACATCCGGTATCAATCGATGAAGTAGAGATTGAGCCGCTGTGACGGCTTGATATCCGGCATCATCCGGGTGTTGTTCTTCTGTAACTTCATTACAACTGATAAGAAAATTAAAAAATAGAAATAACGAGAATAGCAAATAGTAATACCGGATCATCTTTTATCCTCCTGGATTTATTATAAGTATTCTGGCTTTTAAAATTTAAATAGTCTGCTATAATTTATAAGATGAAAACATTATACTCTTTTAAAGTAATCAGACCTTGAATATCTCTCGCAGAGCCGCAAAGGTGCAGAGTTTTATTAAAATAATTTTAAATTTAATTTGTTATATCTTTGCGTCGCTGCGTCTTTGCGAGATAAAAACTTTCTCAGATAGTAAGAAAGTCGCAAAAATACTAAAATTCTGGCAATAATGGCATAAACCGTAAAGTAGTTCTATTTACCATCGTTATTGCTTTTCTAAAAAAAGCGTTTGTGTGGGGTAAGCGAATTCGATCCCCTCTTCTTTAAAACGACGGTAAATTTGCAGGTTAATAAATTGTTGGACATCCATATATAGACTATATTCAGACCCAAGTATCCAATAAACGATTTCGAAATTGAGTGAAAAATCACCGAATGCTTTAAAATGGGCCCGGTCAAAACGCGCATTATCTTGCCTGCCAATAATTTCTTTGATTATCCCGGGAATTTTCTCCAGTTTTTCGGTTGGGGTTTGGTAAGTGACACCGATTGCGAAATTTATCCGCCTTTCTGACATTCGCTTGAAGTTACGTATACGACTTTGTAATAGGTCATTATTTGAAAAAATCAATTCTTCTCCGGAAAGACTGCGAATACGTGTCGTTTTCAGCCCGATGTGTTCAACATAACCGATATGTTCATCCACATAGATAAGGTCACCAAGAACAAAAGGCTTGTCTAAAACAATCGAAAGTGAAGCAAGCAGATCACCCAATATATTTTGTACCGCCAGGGCAATAGCGATACCGCTGATACCAAGACCGGCAACCAGGGTCGTAATGTTAAATCCCAGATTATCTAATGCCAGCAGGAGAACAATACTCCAGAGTACTATTTTTGCCAGAAACCCGAGAGCAGAAAAAGTGGTCGCACCGGCAGCATCCTTTTTTAATTTTTCACTTTTATAACGCTCGGTAATAAAATTGATAAAACCGATACCCCAGATGCCACCCTGAAGAAGCAAACCAAGGATAAAAACGGTAGAAATGATCCGTTTTATATTATCAGGAAGATCCAATAGCTGACTGGCGGCAAAAAAAGCAAAAAATAAAAGAAAGAAAAACTTTGTACGACCCAGAATATCAAGTAATAAATTATCGATTCCTATTTTTGTCTGGGGTGCTAATTTTTTTAATTTACGCCGTATAACTGCAATAATAATTTTTAATCCGCTAAAAAGGAACAAAGCAGCAAAGATGGCAATTAACCAACCCTGAATGGAATTGTTTAAAAATTGTTGATTGAGTGACATTTATTTCTCCAGTCTTTATATGATTATTTGGTTTCCAGTACAATGGCCTGATAAATTTCATTGGTATACAACTCATGTCCGTAAGTTGGACCCAGGGCGGCTTTAAAGGGAATATGATAGCCGATGTGAAAAAGATCCGGAGGACTGATGGTTAGCTGGTCCAGGTAAGACGGGTTATCCGGAACGGGCGTATAGTCGATACAATAGATGAAAGGAACCGACGTTTTGGCCGGAATGGTAAAACCCTTGACAACCGGGGGGGATGATTTACATAAACCGACATAACATAAAATGGTGAGAATGATGACTAAATATCTATTTTTCATTAATTCTCCCTCGTATTACAGTGGTAGTGTCAAAATAACTACCCCATACAAGTCTGGATCAGCTATACTTGACAGGGTAGGGAGATTAACCAAAGTAATTAACCAGAGCTATATATAATATCTCTCGAAGAGGCGCAAAGACGTAGAAACTAATAAAAATTATAAATTACAAAAATTTAATTATAAAGTCTGCAAAAACTGTCCATAAACAGAAGTTTAAAATATTTTGTCTTTTGTCTTTTATCTTTTGTCTTAAAAGAACATTACATTCATAATTTTAAATTGTTTTCTTTTGTCTTCACAATTTAGCCCTTCAACCACATATTCTGCTCAATGAAAAATTCTGAAGTTTCTGCCCTTTCATTTATCTCCTATGTACGCTTCATGGGTCCTGGTATTGTGGTTGTACTCACCTGGCTGGGAACCGCGGTGATCTGGTGGAAGCAGCTACAGCTGGCGGAAATTATAGCTATGCATTGATGTGATCGTTTGTCTTTGCTCTTTTTATCCGTTATTTGTTTGTCTCGATCATTTCCAAATATCAGTTATGCAACCCACGCGGGGATTCAGTGATTGCCGGCCTTTGCCGTGTCCATCCTCTGAATGCGCCGTTTATACTTATCTGTGGATAATTGATTTCTCGCCCGTCTTCGACGGAAAATCCGTGCTTGCCCGCCTTTGGCGCGGGACTATTTTTTTTGTTTGCAGCCGAGATCTGCGCTATGAATAGACCAGGTTAATTAACTAAAAGTATTTGGTGATGACGACCAGATGTGTCCCTATATTCATCGGCAGGGCCAGAAAACTCAATGAATAACTAAGTTCTAAATCTTCAAGAAACGATAATTTGTTATCCTTAAAACGAGGACGATAGCCGATGCCGCCGCTGACATTCTGCATGGTTGCGTTTGAACCGTCAAAAAAGGACGTTAACTGTACCCTCGAAACTAGACGATAATTGAAGAAAGACTGTTCTGCAGCAATATTCAAACCTAGATCAGACCCGGCATACGTATCTCCGCCTATTCCCTGCAGGGCAATCATAAAGCCGGCCGGGGTTGTATAACGGCCACCAACAATAAATCCACGACCGTAATGAATATCTGAATCACCCAATTGGGGATTGTTTATATCCAGTGCTGTTACTTCAAAGGCAATTTGTTTCCATTTAATCAGAAATCCGACATCGATACTGATGGCATTTCCCCCGATTTTCTGGTTATTTACATCATATAACCAATCAACCTGTCGTTTTATGGCAAAACCGGCGGCAATAGCAAAATTGTCACTGGGATAATCAATATCATCTGTTGAAAGAGCAAAGCAGAAATTCAGAAGTTGTTTTTTATGATCCTGACTGGATGTGTCATTTAAAGTTATTCTCTGATCCGCACTGCTTATACTCAAATTCGGAGCCGTCCAGGAAATAAACATGCCTCGCCCTCTATCAGAAACATTCCCACCAAAAGTGATCTGGTTATCAGCCACAAATGCCAGATTTGCTGGATTAACGAAAATAGTGCTGGTACCCAGTGCGCTAAAAGCGGATCCTGTTGTCACCGGTGTTTTTCGCCCAAAATTTTTATAGTCCTCTGATATAAAATCTGTCTGAGCAAAAGCAGTTAGTGCGACTAAAAAATTTGTCCCAATCATTAGTGTTCTAATACGTTTTCTCATGAGAATCTCCTCTTCTTAGCTTTTACCGATATTATTAATAACCTCGATCCGGCGGTGTGCTACCGGATCTGTTTTTCACAAATCCAGGTTTGGATATGGCTCTCGGTAGAACCAATTATTAATAAGTTTTAGTACCAACGATAATCCAGGCCAATACCCATCCGTGTGGTCGGGCTATTACTGACTATTTTATCTTCCTCAATCAGCGGTTGATAATCGACCCGGATGAAGGTGGTAATAAAAAGAGCCGGCGTCCATACCTGCCGGACGGCCACGGAGACAAAGGCTTCTTCTTTTTTATCTAATTGTTTTAAAGATCCACCCCAGCCGGCTTCCAGTAAAAGGTCCATCGAAAAATCCCGCTGAATCTCACCCATCCGCCTACCGAATGTAAACGTTAATCCTGCAAAGGTATGATAAGTGATCAGTTTGGTTGCTACCCCTGTATGAACGGTGACATCAAAATATTTTATATTAAAAAATTTATCGACAACATAATAACCGCCGTATGGCAGAGCAATACCAATAGCCATTCCCACATAATGATTGTCTTTTTTCATCGGTATCAGTTGATACTTTAGGGATGGGAATATCGGCATAGATATGATTGAATCCGGTAAGGTATTATTAATGGAGACCCCCTCATATTCCCGCGCACTGGCATAATAGGGTGTATTGGTCAGAGCCAGTTCTAATCCTTCTATCTTAGGGCTATAGGCAATACGTACTGAAAACGGGACTAAGTTAAGTTCAGATCCGGCGTTCGGTTTAGTAGAGAAACTGATGCTGAAATGTGTGGGGGATATTTTTTGAGCGGTGGGAATAAACATTAAACCGGAAAATCCATAATAGGACTGGATCAGAAAACTCGAACCAACCCGGTTTTGACTGAATCCGGTTGATACCCACAGGATAAGAATTAATATTACAATTATCTTTTTCATCATGATCTCCTTTATTTAGCAAGTAAATGAAATAATATGGCGACCATTCCAATCGAGGTCATCGATATCATATAATCCTCCGGTTTTGAAAAACTTGCTGATACCGTGGTCTGACGATTTGTTTCCACTGTAATCATTTTTTCCTCTTGGTCATAGGGCAAACCCATGTTGATTTGATATTCCCCTTTAGGAATATTATCAATGTGGAGAGGTGAACGTCCTTTAAATGTGCCATCGAGAAAAATTCGTGCTTTCGAAGGATTGGTTTCTACAAATATACTTCCCGGTTTCTCTTTTAACTCAAAACTGACACTGCTTAACTGTTTGTGCATGACAGATACAGTTTTCCTGCTGCTGAAATAATCCTTTTTTTCAACATCTATGACATAATTTCCTATGGAAGTCGTAAAATTTAATATGGGAGTATCACCTATTTTTTTTCGCTCTAATCCCTGCGCATTTCTGATGTAAACTTCCACATCTTCCGGACGGGAGGTAATATTAAGTGTACCCACTTTTTCTTTTAAAACGATATCTAAAACCTCATGTTTGTTTGGTTGTATCATCACCGATGTAGTCCATTCCTCGTAGCCGTCTTTTTCCACCCGAATCACGATCTCACCGGGTGGAATATTGCTAAGGATATGAGATGTTTTGGCAATAAACTGACCTTTGAAATAAACATTTGCATCGGTGGGTTTTGAATTGACCGTTAAAATGCCCGGACTGACCTTCAACGTTGCTTTTACATCGGTCGGTTGAAAGCTTCTGACGGTTACATTCTGTGTCCATTCCTTGTAATTTTCCTTAACCAGACGAATTTCATGTTCACCTTCGGCAACCTTTTTTAAGGACTGCGGGGTTTCTCCCATAAAATTATTATCCACATAAATCTTCGCACCTTCAGGAGAGGAGTAAATATTCATCGCCCCTGGTTTTGCAATCAAGGATATTTTTACGGAACGTTCCATTTTTGACAGTACTATAATTTCGCTTTCCCAATCATCATATCCGCCTCGAATGAGCTTCAGGTTGTAAGTACCTTCAAGCAGTTCGGAGATTTCTAAGGTCTGTTGATCATTCGTCAACCCGATATATTTACCATCCAGGTAAACTTCCGTACCGGCTGGCTGTGAGTTAATACTGATACTTCCCATCCATTGTCGGAGATATGTTTGTTCCAATTCTTTGGCCAGATTGTCGACCACATTGCGAATTAATTTTAAATCCTGACAGGTGGCGTAGAGGGCAACAACTATTTTCGAACTGTTGGTTTCTATCAAACGGGCATCAATATGAAGGGTATGATCAATAAGGGATACATCCCCTCCGAGGACAACTTCAACATTATAGAGTTCTCCCAATGTCTGTGCCATTTCCTGCGTCAAACCGGAAAGACCGAGGGTTTGCTCAGATAAGATTTTATTTAATTCGCTTCGTTCCAGTACGATAAAATTGGTTTGACTTCGCAAGGCGGTTGCCAGCATAGCTGAAACTGTTCTTCCATATTCAGTCTCTTTTGCCTGTGTATTCGTATTTGTAAACGGTATTACAGCGATATTGGGCTTCGTCCTGAAAATATAATTTTCTTCCAGTAAGGTATCCGGTGAAACAGGTGTGAATGAAGGAGACGGCCGATTATTTTCTTCCTGAGCCATGAGTGTAAATGAAAGTGAAAAAATAATTAAAATGATTATCTTATATTTTTTCATCACTAAACCTCCTTGGGTTGAATGAAATTTCTTCCTCGGGTGATGTAGAGACGTAATATATTACGTCTCTACATTCACACCCCATCATATATCTTTTTCACCAAGAATATGCATGCATCTCTGGTTATCGTTGTCATGAAATTGTC
>CAZBBC010000111.1:0-15995 GCA_964489835.1 uncultured Calditrichota bacterium | reverse complement strand
GAGCATGGGCACTATATCAGCAGCTGTACCTATCGCTACTAAATCTAAGAATTTTTTTAAATCGGATAAATTATAACCAAGTGAGAGATACAATGCCTGCAGCAATTTAAAAGCAACCCCAACACCGGCCAGCTCTTTAAATGGGTAAGGACAGTCTTTTAATTTTGGATCCAGTACCGCATAAGCATTAGGAATTTCTTCCGCCGGTTCATGGTGATCACACACAATAATATCAATTCCCTTAGAATTTGCATAATCTACTTCTTCAACCGCAGTAATCCCACAATCTACTGTCAGGATCATCCCGATCTTGCGGGAGACAGCATAATTAATACCCTCTAATGAAAGACCATACCCTTCAGTCATGCGATTCGGAATATAGAATGACACCTTTCCACCCAGTTTGAACAGGGCTTCGTACAATATTGATACACCGGTGGTACCATCCACATCATAATCGCCATAAATTAATATATTTTCACCAACACGGAGAGCAGTTGTTATTCGTGTTACGGCCTTTTTCATATCACGCATCAAATAGGGATCATGTAAATTCTTAAGATTTGGATGAAAGAAGGAATGTATTTCATCAGGTGTGCGAATATTTCGTTCTAAAAGAAGTTGTGCCAGAACCGGGCTGACATTTACTTCTTTTTGAATCGTAGAGATAGATTCGAAGGAAGCCGGATTCTTAAAAATCCACTTGAAAAGCATTTAAACTCCAATCTTAAAAAAGATTGGATCCGGAGAAATTCTGTAAGCCGAATTCTGTTGTTTCCTCAAAGAGGGAACCGGTAATCATCTATCTGACCATCCAGACGAATGGTTGAGCGATCTACCCTGGAGTTCATGTCTTCTAAATAAGAAGACAAACGAGACGGGAACCTCGCATCCCTGTGTGGGATTTCCCCTCTATTTGATCTTGCATCGAACAGGGTTTGTCATGCCATTGCCTTTAAAGGTACCTCCTTTTGAAGGTATTCTCCCTGGAACAAAGCGGTGAGCTCTTACCTCACCATTTCACCCTTATCCACCAGAAGGTAGACGGTATCTTTTCTGTGACACTTTCCTGCCCCGGTAAAACCGGGGATCCTGACTTTCTCAGGATGCTTTCCCTTTGATGTTCGGACTTTCCTCCCTTGTTCAGGGCAATTACCTGAATTTCTCCGGATCTATTTATTTTAACTTTTTATTCCTGATTTTTATCCCACATCAGAATGCGACCACATGATTCACATTGAAATAATCGTTTCATGCTTCTTATTTCCACAACCTTCTGAGGTGGAATGAATGAATAACACCCGCTGCAGACGCCACCATTGCAATAGGCTAGAGCTATCCCCTTTTTTGCATCACGAATACGTTTATAGGAATTTATCTGCTGTGAGGTTAATTTTTTCTTGACGATTTCTCTTTCTTGTTTCAATAAATTCTCTTCTTCGGAAGATGCATTGATCTTTTCTTTTAACTCCTCAGAGTTTTCCTCAAATTCCCGTTTCAGATTATCTATTTCTGATTCTAATTCTTCATTCGATTTTATTAGATTCTCCGACTCTTCCGTATTCTCTATAATTCTGTCTTCAAGTTCCTGATTTTTTTTCTTCACATTTTCAGTTTCATTCGCAATAGCATCATACTCTTTATTGGTTTTAACCTGATACAACTGGCTTTCATATTTTTTTAATTGTTCCTGCTGTGCGGAAAGTTCGATTTCTAGAGTTTTTGTCTCAACTTTCAGTTTTTTAATTCTGCTTTTTTGTTCTTCTAACAATATCTCTTTTTCTTCTAATGTTTGCTTAAGCCTATCGACAATAGCAGGAAGATCTCCCTTCTCCTCCTCTACCCTATCCAATTTTAAATCAATTTCCTGCAATTCAATTAGAGAATACAATGTTTTTTGCAACTTTCAACCTCCACTGTAAGGTAAAAAAAAAGTGCATCAAAAAAATGCACTTTTAAATTTATTAAATCTATTAATAACCTGTGAAAACATAATTTTTATAATCACTTGTACCCTTTTATTCCTGATATACTTTGTGGGCCCACAGGGACTTGAACCCCGGACCAGCCGATTATGAGTCGGCTGCTCTAACCAACTGAGCTATGGGCCCCAAAAAACATTTTTTTTAAATCAATCATTGAAACACCTGATAAATAATTTAAGATTTATCGCTAATAAAATCAAGAACAAGTATTACTCATTCAGAGTAAGAAAAATTATTGTATCGTTAAAATATTGTCAAAAATTTTTTCCATATTCCCCTTAAAGCCAATTGACAGGAAGGGGCTATTGGAAAAACTACTTTTTTCCTTAGTATGACAATCTTCTTCATTAGCATCGATATAAATTATTTGAGTGCTATCAAGCTTACCTTGAATCTCTGATTTGAAAATGAATATCGGCTGGAAGGACAGATATTTATCAAAATATTTACTGATATCATTTAAATTGTTGACCCATTCATCGTCAAGTACTACTATCAGGTTTCCCTTACCATGTTGAGGGGAATAATTCAGATACCTTTTAATGACCGGATCATTTACAACATTTAGTGATTGAGTATTGACAATTCTTTTTGCCTGTACTTTAAACTGCTTCACAATTTGGGGAAGCAGCAACGGAGACGTTATAAAACCTGATTCAGGGACAGACATTACTTTTTGTCGCGAACCATATCGAATGTTAAAATTCTCTATGAAGAGTCCATGCCGGTCTTGAATCCACCCGGTGACTATACTTTTCCGATGGGAATCTTTATGGTCTATAAAATATGACCGACCCTGCTCGTCTGATACCTTTATTCCAAATGTTGAGGGTGAAGACTTTACACGGTGATAATATATCAGCCTGGTTGTTGTATTAAAACTGAATGGCTCGCCATCAATTTCAAATTCATTATTCTGTTTGCCCTTATGAAAAGTTATCTGAAATCGATCTTTTTTAAAGATCCAGCGAATTTTCAGGTCGAATAACGACAGATCTAACTTCTTCCATAGAAAAGGAATTTGGAAACAGAATTCGTTGATTTTTATTTTTAAAAAATTTAGGCGAAGTTTTTGTCGATCACTGGGTGGGCTAGAGGGTAAAATAGATAACTCTTGTTTTCTCTGATCATAGGTAAGTACTACCTCTTTATCAATCTTAAGGATCTGCTTCGTATTTTCCATCAATGAGGTATATATCTTCTTACCGAATCGGGTATAACGATATGTGTGGATTCCTCTCTTTATTTCTTTAACATTGCTCTTCCATAATGTTCCGGGATAAAATTGCATGGAATTATCCAGTCCAAATTTCATACCGAACAGCTTCTGCAAATAAGCGAGGAGGGCAAAATGGGGCCATTCAGAAAAATTATTACATATAATATATAAATTCTCACTCCAGGTTAACCGGTAGCGAACAGCCAGAACATATATCAAAAATATTTTTTCCGGATTCATTGCCAGGTCTTGTTCTAATTTTATTTGATATAAAGGTAATGAATACTGATCCCACCATTTCTGTAAAAAATCCATAATTTCTTTTGGGGACGTTTCATTGAAAAAATACGCCCCAAATATTAAACTTTCAGGCCAAGCCAAACCAGATATCATCTCTTGCTGATCTGCAGGCTCTGTGAGAACATCCTGAATTGAAACGAAAGGGACTTTCCATAGCAAAAGCTGACATATCTCCCTGGTCCATCTGGCAACTTGTAAATGAGATTTAACATTCTTAAGAAAAACCTGATCCGCTTTTAATTCGGGTGATAAACTCTTATTCCTGCTCCATAATTCATCAATAGTACTTTCAATTTCCGGATTTTGTACCCTTATAAACCGAAGAATATTATTTTTTCTGGCTTGATCCTGAACCTGATTCAATTTTGAAAGTACTTTTTTCAGGGTCAATTCTTCTAGTGCCGGTTGCTCCGGAGAAAGGGTAAAAATCAGAAACAGATCCTCTGATTGTTCCTTGTTTAATCGCACGGAAAGTACATTTTTTAAAAAATCGTCGCTATTGGCCCCATGATATCCAAAAAACCAATTTTTAATATGAAAAACATTTTTATTTTCTAATCTACTGGCCCCTGGTAATTGGACTTTTAGCACTGCATTCTTCAGATGAGTCTGGAAATAAAATATCCTAAAATTGGTCGGTGAGGGATCCCACTCATAAAAATCAATGATATATACCACACAATTTTCACTGGAGATACTACTGAGGTAAAATGGTGTGGATTGGATTCGTTTGGTGATTGAATGATGAAAGTTAATACCTTCGAGGGAAAATTTTAATCTTGAAGTTGAATCGGTTATATTTCCTGTATTTATTAAATACTCAATACTCAAAGGATCATAAATATGAGATGAAGTGCCGAATCTAATCGAGTATCCAAAGGGGCCTGACCGGGTGTCCGGCATGTTGCACGGTACAAGTTCCGGTAAGGTATTAATTATCCATTTTTTTAATTCAGTCATCTAATAAGAAAGGAAGGTCTTTGGAATTTTTGATACTTGCTAACTTTTATTAAGCTGATTGAATCTCCTTTGATTTCTTAAAACAATAACCGTCGTATATCAATATATAAGATAAAGACAATAAGGGTCAGGAGAACTGCCATCCCAATCTGCTGCACCAGTAGTTTTATTCTGGTAGATACCGGTTTGCCTGAAGCGCCTTCAATAAGTAAAAATACAAGGTGTCCACCGTCCAGCGCAGGAATTGGTAAAATATTAAAAAATGCAAGTATGGCACTGAGGGCGGCAATAACTCTCCATAACGGTTCCCATCCTGCTGCTGCGGCATCCTGCGCCAGTTTGGCAATCATTATAGGACCGCCGATGACATCCGAGGCCGATTTTGTTCCTGAAATTACCCACCATAAACCCTTGATATTCAATCCCAGAAGCGTGAATGTACCCTTAAATCCATTGACAACAGATTCCGGGAAACTAACTTTATGTCGTTCATAGTATCGTCCAATTCCAATCTTTCCGATAAAAACGATTGCCCCGGTACTATCCTTCTCCTCATATTTTTCGGGCATCAAATCAACAGTATAAGTGCTTTGTCCGCGGATATATTTAATGGTGATCTCTTCCTCCGGGTGGACACGGATTATATTTGTCATTTCTGACCAGTTATTTACAGATAGCGCATTAATTTCAATGATCTCGTCACCATTCTGTAAACCGGCTTTTTGAGCAGGTGATCCAGCAAGAACCTCTCCTACTTTTGATGGTGGCATCCAATCAATGTCAAGAATTTCGGCATTTTTTTCCCCAAACCATTCTTTTTTATAAAAAAGACTCACTTTTTCTGATCCGCGCATTACCTCAAATGTGATGTTTTCATTCAAATGATTGATGAACTGATCCTGAACCTCGTTCCAGGATTTAACAGGTTCACCATTGATTGCGATTATTTTATCCTTCACCTGGAAACCAACCCTTTGAGAAATCCCATTTTCCCCAACATAACCAATTTCCGTAGATGGCCATACAACTTCACCTTTTGTATAATTAATCATGGTGAGTATCAAAATTGCCAAAAAGAAGTTCATTACCACACCGGCGGTAATAATAATAATGCGTTTCCATACAGGTTTCGAATTGAACTCGTAGTCAGCGCCGGTCAGATTGCCATCAAGGCTCTCATCAATCATCCCGGACATCTTTACATAACCACCCAGTGGAATCGCAGAGATACAATAATCGGTATCACCTATTTTTTTACCAAACAGGCGTGGGGGAAATCCAATCGAAAACTTTTCCACTCTTACACCCATCCATTTTGCTGCCAGAAAATGACCAAGCTCATGAATGATGACTAAAATTCCGAATACAAAAATAATTGCTAAAAAATCAAAACTCATATTTTATCCAACCGAATTGTTAATATTAAATTTATAGTAAGTTTATTTGAAAGTTCTATAGTATAAATCACAATTAATTTTAAAATATTCCTTAACTCAATAATAATTTATATTTTTATATAAACATTGATCATGCATTAAACAAAATTTTTCATTAATTGTTCAGATCTATTCATACCGCAGCGATGCTGCAATCAAATAAAAAAATTGTCCACGAATTTCACGAATTATCACGAATTGACACGGATTTTATTTAAAAATTATTTTTATTTTAGTTTTAATCCGTACCAATCATTATCAGTCAAGGTCTGCCCGGCTATGACGGGATCCGGCTTCGACGGATAATCCTTGGACAAAAAAAATTAATCCGTGAAAATCCGTGTAATCCGTGGACAAAAAATTTTATGTCTCCGCAAGAGATGCATGATCCAGATTATTACAGCCATATACACTGTAATAAATATTTCAGAGCAAATTTAAGATAAAAAACATACAGACTGAAATACTTTTACTCAAAACCGGATAATATCTAACGCCTGACACTTTCCATAAAATCTTCAGGAAAAATATTTCTCATCAATATATGTTCGGGTATTTTCCCTGGTTATTTTATCAACTTCCAATAAGTGCTCAAATTTTTCCACTGTCAGTGGGCGATGTTTGTCCATTTGCTGTTCAATGATTACTGGAATATCGGTAAATCTTATCTTATTTTCCAGAAAAGCACTTACAGCCAATTCATTTGCAGCATTTAGGACAGCCGGATAAGTTTTTCCCTTTCTTAGTGCTTCATAAGCAAGATTCAAACAGGGAAATTTATCAAAATCAGGTTGTTCGAAACTTAAGGTACTCAGATTGCGAAAATCCAACGCCGGAACTTCAATTGGATAACGATGCGGGTAATCCAAGGCATATTGAATGGGAATTCTCATATCCGGCACTCCCAATTGCGCCTTTATGGATTTATCCTCGAACTCGACCATTGAATGTATAATGGATTGCGGATGGATAACAACCTCAATGGAGTCCAGGGATACGCCATATAACCAGTAAGCCTCAATAACCTCCAATCCCTTATTCATCATTGTTGCGGAATCTATGGTGATTTTCGGTCCCATTTCCCAGTTTGGATGAGCCAACGCCTCCTCAGGTGTCACGCGGGATAAATCCGATGGGTTCATATTTCTAAATGGACCACCGGAAGCGGTCAGGATCAATCTTTTTATATGGTTACCTTCTTCACCGGCAAGACATTGCCAGATAGCACTATGTTCGCTATCGATTGGAAAAAGACTGACCTTATATTTTGTGATCAAATCTGTAACAAGGGAACCCGCTACAACCAATGTTTCCTTATTCGCCAGAGCAATATCAATCCCTTCCTTAATGGCCATAACCGTCGGCTCCAATCCAGCGAATCCGACAAATGCATTGACAAATACATCCGGTTTTATCTCCCTAAATACCCTGGCAAGACCTTCCAATCCCAACCCCACATGGGTATCCGGGTAGGTTTTCAATTTCTGAAATTTTGTGTAAGCCTGTTTATCGAAAATGATAACATGTTTCGGCTTAAATTCAGAAATCTGGGCTGCCAGTAATTCAACTTTCTTGTTGGTTACCAATACCTCTGCCCGGAAATACTGAGGATGTTGACGAATCACATCCAAAGTACTAAGACCAATGGATCCGGTTGATCCTAAAATACAAATTTTTTTCATTCCCGTTTTTCCAATAAAATAAGCCCTAATCTAACACCAGAGCTGAAGCAGAAATAAGAATTCTACTTAAATTTTATTTAAAATCCTACTTTTACGCCGCCAGCAAATGAATTGAATTTAGCAATGTTATAATCCACATGAAAAATCAGGATATGAAGTGTAAAGCTTGTCCCCAGATTAATTCTGGGACCATTCTCGCCATTCAATTTCACATCACCGATAGCATCGTTTCCGATGTTTGGAATCATTTCTGTTTTTATTGTCATCGATGTCGCTTCATAACCGACACCAACATAAAGGCCGATGGGCAAGGGCGCAAGTTTCTTAGAAACCTGAATATTCATCCCAAAAGTACCCGTTTCCAGCCAATCACTCACGGTTAGGATATGATAGGAAACCTGTACACTGAGATCAATCTCGAATACCGGTGAGGAGACTAAATCACTCAAGCCATATTTGATGCCGGCCCCATAAAGGATAATTTTTCCGATCTTATCGTTCTCAATCGGACGCCATCCGCGAACCATCAACTCAAAATCTGCAAATAGACCAAGATTTAACTGCAATTGAGGGATGGCCAGTTGGGAAAGTTCAGTTCCAGGTACTATTGGTAACTGTCGGAGATTGCTTCCAAACACTGTTGGAAATTCTTCAGCGCCCCAATAAAAAGTTTTAACCTCTTCCGGTATTTTCAGATATGAATAACTCAAACCGATATCAAACCGGGGAAATGTTTTAACATAGGCCCGATGAAACAGCGATCCTCCCATGCTAATACCAAATGCTGTGGACAGGGGTTGTACATATCCTTTGAGATAGCTCGCTCCCTTCAACGGATCACTTAACATTACTCTGATATTATTTTCAAGATTATTCTGAGCAATAACCTGAAAGGGGATGATGAAAATAAGACCCAAATATATTAAAATACTTTTTTTCATACGATAAGATTTATTCTAAATTTAATTTCTGATAAAATTGTTCATGTATTTATGGGCAGACCGCCGTTCATTTTCATCCAGATCAAGGGAATATACTGAAATGTTACTTACCAATTCAAGTTGATTTACGATGTTTATCATTATTTTTTCTGGACTTATGCGATTTTTTTTTATTTCCTGTAAGCAAATCGTTTTGTTCGCCAGTTCTTTTTCTAAGGTATTTTTTTCATTCTCATCAATCCTCAGATAATCTGGTAATTTTTTATGAGATTTTCCGATCAAAATCGAGCCATGCTGTATAACGGTCTTTTTTAAAATTTTCTGGGCACTGCCGACTACTTTTTTGCCTTTAAATTGTATTTCGGTTGGTGCTGACTTTGTGAAGCATAGAAAATCATCCGGACGATGTGTTAAACCGGGCAATTTCTCATCATTATTCGTCAATTCCACGGGATATCCCAGGAGTCTTAGTGTGTCGGCAATAACCTGGTGAATAAATGCGTACAAAAGATGATGGTCAATACTATCCCGGGGAAACAGAACACTGTAGGTTAATTCTTCTGCGTGAAAAATCGCCCGCCCGCCAGTCGGTCTTCTTACAAAATCATAACCATCCGATTTTAACTTCTGATAATTAATGAGATGATCCTTCTGATGATAACCAATGGAGATACAGAAAGGAGACCAACCATAAAACCGAAGAATAGGTGAGTTCCGGATCAGGCACAGGGATGACAAATAATAGTCAATGGCCATATTCAAACGGCCGTTGAATTTATTGAAAGGTATGAATCGGATCTTCTTAAGGGATGAGGAGAGATGTTTATCGAATAACACCACGCTCACTGCCTCGGAAAAACGTGAGAATTTCTCTGACCTCAGTGATTGGCTCGATTTCCTCTTCAACTTTTTTCAAAGCTTCTTTTACAATGAGGTTTGAAGTATAAATTATTTTATATGTTTTTTTTATGATTCTTAGTGTCTCTTCGGAAAATCCACGCCTAAGAAGGCCTACCCTGTTCAAACCTCCGTATCGTAAAGGATCGCCCATGGCGAGAATATAAGGCGGTACATCTTTTGGTATACGATATCCACCGCCAATAAACGTATGTTTCCCAATCCGAACAAACTGATGAATCGGACATATACCCCCGATACCCACAAAATCGTCTATGGTAACATGACCCGCCATATTTACCGAATTTGCAATGATAACATGATTTCCAATGGCACAATCATGTGCAACGTGTGAGTAGGCCATGAACAAACAATCGCTACCGACAATCGTTCTCCAATGATCCGTCGTACCGCGATTCATAGTGACAAATTCGCGAATGGTTGTATTATCACCTATCTCTAGTGTGGTCTTTTCTCCACCAAATTTAAGATCCTGCGGAACCGTGCCTAAAACCGCGCTATGATATATTTTGCAATTTTTGCCTATCGTTGTACCGTTGGCAATGAGTACATTAGAGCCGATTACTGAACCATTTTCAATTTCAACTTCATCCTCAATAATTGCATATGGTCCAATGATCACATCAGTTCCAATTTTCGCTTTTGAACTCACCAATGCGGTGTTATGAATTTCCATCGTTCTTCAATCTACCGTTTAAATAGTATATTTATCGATCCACAATACCGGCCAGCATTTCAGCTTCACAGACAAGTTCGCCTTTTACATAGGTTCTACCAGCCATTTTAAATGTATTACGCCGGGCCTTAAGCATGGTCATTTCCATAACTAATTGATCCCCGGGAATTACCGTTTTCCGGAATTTTACATTGTCAATACTCATAAAAAAAACCAATTTATTCCCGACATCCTCATCGTCTTTTAGCAGTAGAATTCCACCCGTCTGTGCCATCGCCTCTATGAGTAATACACCGGGCATCACCGGTCTCCCGGGAAAATGTCCGGTAAAAAATGGTTCATTCATCGTTACATTCTTTAGACCGACAATTCTTTTTCCCGGTTCGAATTCTGTCACACTATCTATTAATAAGAAAGGATATCGATGAGGAAGAATCTTCTGAATGGCTGTAATATCAAAAATAACGCCTTTTGTGGCAACATCACGATATCTTTTAGTAATTTTTTGTTTTTTATAGATGGCCCTGATCATCCTGGCAAATTCTATATTACTCTGGTGTCCGGGCCTTGCTGCCAATATCTGGGCCTTAATAGGGGCTCCCACCAGAGCCAGATCTCCGATCAGGTCCAGCAATTTATGACGACATGGTTCATTCTTGAATCGAAGTGGCTTATCATTTAGCAGACCGCCGCTGGGGCCAAGTTTGATTTCCGATTTGATGTCCAGTTTCTTCTTAAGATAATCAATCTCTTTATCACTTAGTTCACGATCGACGATAACAATGGCAGAATCAATATCTCCTCCTTTTATATGGCCATCATTAAGCAGGGATTCTACCTCATGCAAAAAGCAGAAAGTGCGGGCCGGTGCAAATTCTGTTATAAATTCTTTTTCAAGAGAAAACAATCCGCTATGCTGACTACCCAGCGCCGGATTTTTATAATCGATCATTACCGTGACGCGATAATCATCGGTTGGCAGGGCTGCAAATTCAATCCCTCTCTGCTCATCGCGGTAAGAAAGTGGTTCTTCGATGACTACATAGTCTTTAGCTTCATTCTGTTCCTCAACACCTGCTTCAATCAATTTATGAACAAATGGCATGGCACTTCCATCACCAATGGGCGGTTCGTTTGCGTTGATCTCAATTCTAATATTATCAATTCCCAGTCCATAAATTGCAGCGAGGACGTGTTCTATCGTATGAACGTGGGCACCGTTACTAGCAATAGTTGTCCCCCGTAAACTATCAATAGAGATATCCTGCTGGACATTATCAACAATTGCATCGATCTCCGGTTGATTCTCAAGATCAACACGGACGAATTTAACACCATAATTCTCAGGTGCCGGTTTAAAGGTTAAGGTAGTATCCGTTCCTGTATGCAGTCCACGGCCACTATATGAGATAGCTTTCTTAATTGTCTTTTGTCTGTCGCTCATCTCCCCCACCTAAAAGATTTACCTGTTTTTTTAGTTCTTTGATCTCATTTGTTAGTGCTTTTATTTTTTTTATCATATCAGGCAAATGGCGTAAACTCGCCTCAATTTTCTTTTGTTTCATAATCGGTAAAGCCGGATAACCAAACCAAACTTCCCCTGGCGGTACATTTTTTGATATGCCACTCTGGGCTGCTACGATAACATCATCTCCTATTTCCACATGACCGACGACGCCCACCTGACCCGCCAGGGTGACATGTTTTCCAATGATAGTACTACCGGAGACTCCCGTTTGGGCAGCTATAATTGTATTTTCACCGATGAGGACATTATGTGCAATCTGTACAAGATTATCAATTTTACATCCCTTTTTGATGATCGTTTCACCCAGGGTGGCCCGGTCGATTACTGAATTCGCCCCAATTTCAACATCATCCTCAATGACAACAATTCCCATTTGGGGAATTTTATTATATTTTTCACCTTTCGGTGCAAATCCAAACCCATCACTACCAACGACGGTACTATCATGTATAATTACCTGGTCTCCGATCCTGCACCCTTCTCTAACCGAAACACACGGGTATAGACGGCAATTTCTTCCAATGTGCACATTTTCCAGAATAACACAGTTCGGATAAATTACCGTATTCTCCCCAATCACCACCGATTTACCAATATATACATTGGGTCCGATGCTACTATTTTCACCTATGGAAGCAGAGTCAGCAACAATGGCGGTGGGATGTACTCCCTCAAAATCTGGGTCCTTTGCCGGATAATAAATATTTAATATTTCCAGGAAAGCCAGGTAAGGATCTTTCACTATTATATGTGCAATAGCGGGTGCCGGCTGGTCTTCGGCAATCAGAACAGCAGAGGCCTTCGTTGATCCTAGATATTTAATATACTTTGGATTGGCAAGAAAGGTTAATTGACCTGGCTCCGCGGTTTGAATTTTCGCCAGGCCATTAATTTGAACCTCAGGATTACCGACCAATTCACCTTGCAGAAATTCAGCAATTTCAGCTAATTTCATATGCAGGATAACTTATTTAGAGACAGAAACGCCCTTATTAAGCTCTTCTAAAATGCGACTGGTGAGGTCGTATTTAGGCAATGCATGCAGGAGAGCACCGGATGAGGCATCCAGAATTATATCGTATTCCTCTTCAGCACCTAATTTACTGATCGCTTCATTGATCTTTTTAATGATCGGTTGGAAGAGCTCCTGGTTTTTACGATAGAATTCACCACCCTCCGGATTGAGTTTTTCATATTTATATTTATCAATTTCTGTGGCTTTTTCTTGTAATAGGCGCAGCTTTTCTTTTTTCTTTTCTTCACTGAGTAAAAGACTTTGAGATTCAATCTCCTGTGCTAATCCTTGATATTCTCTGACTTTTCCCTCATATTCCGCCTGATACTGATTTCTGATTCCCTCCAGTTTGTTTTGTGCATCAACGGCCTCCTGGAACTGCGTAAGAATTTTTTGCGAATCAACATACCCGATTTTTAGTTGTGCATGACCAACCGATATCATGCCAAGGATAAAGAGAATACTCAACATTAACGTCATTCGTTTCAAAACTGCCTCCTTTGTCTAAAATAAATTATATGATATTTATGTTCCATACCATTTGATTCTTTATCACCAAAATCCAAAAATATTTTTATAATAAAATTTAAATTTATCTAATTAACTAAAATTTTCCAAATTGAAAATGCACTTTCCATTGACCTTCCCGTTGACCTGTTGGCGAGATATGATCGAATCCATAGCCAAAATCTATACCAATGATTCCAATCATAGGCATAAAGAGACGGATTCCCATACCCACAGAGCGTTTCAGATCAAATGGGTCGGTCTCTCCGATCGTTTCCCAGCTATTACCGCCTTCCATGAAAAATAATCCAAAAATTGTCGGGTTTGGAGAAATTGGAAATCTTAGCTCGATACTATTTTTAACCATTGCTTTACCACCAATAGGGTTCCCGGATAAGGTCAGTGGACCAACCTGTCCATCATCATATCCTCTCAAACTCTCGGCAAAACCCAGTCCACTGCCTCCAAGATAAAAATATTCGCCAAAAAGAATGACTGAATTTTTTCTGATATTTTCGAGAACACCGTACATATTTTTCGAGTACAGCACAAAACTGAATGGAAGAGGAATGAACCACTCCATATTAAATATACTTTTAATATAATGGGCATCCCCTCCGAAAGGACCACCGGATAGCTGAAAGGAAAGCGAATGAACCGAGCCATTCGTCGGGAACTCCGGTTGATTCCTGCTATCACGGGAAATAATCTGTGTTACACTTAACTGTTTAACATCATTATACCCTCCATATCGAAGATAGCTTTGCAACAATTCAGGATCGCGGATATTGGAAATAGTATTATTAGAATATCTGATAATCCAGTCACCCCTGAAAAAATTATCCGGCCAATAAAACCTTCGTCCAATATGAACAGATCCACCCACATTTTGACTGTCCCAGGGATAATACCCGCCGCCGGATCGGGTATTAAATATGGAGAAACCTACAAGTGTCGGGGTGTTCAACAACCACGGTTCAGTAAAACTAACTGAAATGGAGCGGTAAACCCTTCCGAATTGCCAATCAAATGAAAGTCGCTGACCATCACCGCCGCTGAAAGGATGAGACATTGAGAAGTTATTAAAAGCCAATCCGAGACTTCCGATAATTCCATCCCTCTGACTATACCCGGCTGACATATTTGCCATGTCCGTTGATTTTTCCTCAACGGCAACTTCCAGGTTTACATGTTTTTGATCATCTTCTATCAATAAAACGTTAGGGAGAACATTGCTGAAATAATTCAGGATTGATATATCCCTGATAGAGCGTTCCAGTCTTGCACTGTTGAAAATATCACCAGGTTGCAATCTGAATTCCCGGCGGATAACTTTCTCATGGGTTTTTGTATTGCCTATAATATTGATTTCTTTCACAGCAACCACATGACCTTCGTTGATATTGAACGTTATATCAAGCGTATCCACTGCTACCGGCATTTCCCGCGGATTTATCTGGGCAAACAAATAGCCCTGATTATAATACATTTTTTGAAGTCCTTCGGTAATGCCTTCGTTATATTTTACCTGATCATAACTATCACCGCTTTGAATATCGAGCACTTCTGCCATTTCTAACTTGGTGAATATTGTATTCCCTGAAAAATCAATTTTTCCAAAGTAATATTTTGGCCCTTCGTAGATCCAGATATCTATAAATATATTTTTACCATCAGTACTATAATACACTGAATCGCGAAGCACTTCCGCATCACGGTGGCCATTTTCCTTACAATACATAACGATTCTTTCTTTATCCGCATCAAACTTCTTCTGGTCAAAATCCGCGGAACGCCACCATGTATCCTCTTGCGTATCCTCCATGGCATCGATCAGATCCTCTGCCTCAAAGTCTTTGTTACCGTGAATATATATTTTCTCGATTTGTACTTCTTCTCCCTCCTCGATGTCAATCGAAATATTTACAATGCCAGGAGATACCTTCGCGGTGTCTACTTTTATCTTGGCCAGTAGAAATCCTTCACTGGAATATAATTTTGTAATCGATTTATGGATCTTAAATAATTTGAAAGGCGTAACTACCATCCCACGATAGACCGAAATCTCATCTTCAATTTCTTCAATTTCGATTTCATCACTACCGGAAATTTCGACTTTTCCAAGACGGGGATACTCTTTTACTTTGATAATTAAGTCCAGACCGCTTTGTGTCTGATTTGCGGCAAATATTTGTATGTCTGAAAAAAGTTTCAGGGACCAGAGATTTTTAATCGCCTGCTGAATATCCTCCCCAGAGATATCGTTTCCAACCATTAAACCGGAATTTAAACGAATCGTACTGGCTTCAGATTTTTTATTTCCCTCGACGACAATTGATGCAATTTTAATTTTTCTAACCTGACTGTGGGATATGCCGGCAACTCCCAATAATAAAATAATTATAAATAAACGCCTAAACACGTAAATCCTCCAGATTAAAATGAGAATGAGTATCTGAACCGAACCTTAAAATCTTCTTGATACGATTTATCATTATAAATATGATAAATTTGCAATGTTTCTCTATCATACTCAAATTCGAATAAAAGGTTCTTAAAAAAACGATATTCCAATCCCAATGAATGATTTAAATTAAATTCACTTTGGTTTTCATAGGCAGAGGCTACAACCTGACCGGTATATGTAAAATAAAGATTCTGGGTGAGATATTTACCGAGTGTAAATTCTGAACTCTGAATCAAAAATGCATATGGAATAAAGGCACTCCTGTAGTTTTGGGCATAAAGACCGGTTTGGGATGTAGCCTGGCTGCCAACCGAAAACAGATTCTGCGCTATTTTAGCATTAAATCTTACAAAATCAAACC
>CAZBBC010000110.1:0-16024 GCA_964489835.1 uncultured Calditrichota bacterium | reverse complement strand
AAATAAATAAAAATCCTGGCTAACCTCGGCTTCAACTTGACCCGCCTGAGGCGGGTACGTTAAGCCTGTCCGATATAACATTAAAACATGAAAAAATGAATAGGATTGGAGCATTGAATGCATGCCTGCCTATCAGTACACGAACACTCATAAAGAGGAGATGATAATTGAGCAATATAAAGAAAATCCTGATTGTGGTAGTGATTATTGTTCTTAGTATTATTGGCTTGCTGATTGGTCAAATCATTATCATATCACAACCGACACAGGGTGCCAAGATTGAACAGTATGAATATCCACGGCAGGCGTTATTCGTGATCGATATTCAGGAAGGCTATACAGGAGCGACGGCACAGGCACCATTTCCCTACAAAAATTCCGAGAAAATTATTGCAGCAGTGAATACGATTATTAATGCGGCATCCAAGAAAAATATCATCATCGTTTACATTCGACAAGAACTTGATGGTTTTTTGGTCAAATTGTTATCTAATCTATTTGCCGGAGGAAGGGCTATTAAAGGAAATCCGGAGACTGAGATCGATAAACGAATCTCCATTATGTCAAGTCATGTATTTCCTAAATCGAAAAGCGATGCCTTTTCCAATCCGAGGCTTAATGAATTTTTGATTGAACATCAGGTGAATGAATTATATCTTGTTGGATTGGATGCGGATGGCTGTTTGCATGCCACAGCCCAAGGCGCTTTAAACCGGGGATACACTGTAAACACTATCACGGACGGCATTTTCCTGCGAGAAGAAGAGAAATGGGAAGAACTCATGCAACAGTATCAGGAAGAAGGTATCACGTTGATGTTGAGTCAGGAGTTTTTGAACGGTAGTCCTTGAGTATCAATTTTTAGCAATTATATAAGAGCTTGCGGGTATTATTAATAAAAATCATTGGCCATGTCAATGTAATTTCTGTTATAACATTAGCATGCAATCGGACGCGAAACGCCCGTCGGGTTTTCTAAAATTATCAATCAGGGCACGGTTAGTGGTTCGTGAAAAGCAGTGGCCGCTCGTTCGTGCCGCTGAAACTCGACGTTAGAGTACAGAAAATTATAACCATGATGTTCACTATTCTGTAATTAGTGTTATTAGTATCGACAAAATCTATATGAATAAATGTTATGTTTTAGCTATGTAAGTCAGTCATGTGTGTTAATGTAATTTGTAGTAAAAACTCGGAATGAGATTTACATGATTCTTTTACGATTTGTAATAATTTTTGTGTTTTCAGTAAGCATAACGTCTTGTATTAAAATAAATCTGCCTCCAGAAGAAAATATCCGTTCAGTAGTTATTAAAAAATTGTGGCCGGCCACATAGTACTATCCGTTAGGTGGCAAAAAAAAATCTTGCATTAACAGTCTTTTTTTCACACTTTTATAACATGAAGACTTTAGAAAAAATAAAAAGTATAATTCGCAATAATTTTGACTATCTCGAATCAGAATATAATGTTCTCACCATTGATATTTTTGGCTCATATGTCAAAAATGTGCAATCAAAAAACAGCGATCTTGATTTGTTAGTAACATTCTCAAAAGCAGCGAGTTTGTTAAAATATATTTCTCTAGAAAATTATTTGTGTAGAATTTTAGATTTAAATGTTGATCTCGTAGTGAAAAAATCACTAAAACCTCATTTGAAAGAGCTAATTCTTAGTGAAGTCCATCCAATATGAACAAAAATCGCACCTTTTTGCATCACTTAACCGACATCTCTGACTCCATCCTAAAGATCAGGACTTTGCATATGAAGAATTTTATAAGGATGAAAAAACTCAATATGCTGTCATAAGAGCACTTGAGATAATAGGTGAAGCTGCAAAACAAATTCCTAATGAAATTAAAGATCAGTATTCTAACATCCCATGGCAAGATATTGTTAGAATGCGTGATAAACTTATTCATCATTATTACGGTATTGATCTTGAAGTGATCTGGAACACCTTGAACGAAGATCTAAATAGCCTTGAAAAAGCTGTTTAAGAACTGATCTTAAATTATTCATAATAATTAAATTAATGGCCACCTAACATCGGCTTCATTGTGCCAAGATAAATCCAGATCGTTGGGAAATGGTCTAATTGTTCATTGAAATTCGATGATGTTACCCAGTAGGTGAAAATCCTAATTATCCAAAGCCTAGCCAGCAGGATAATAATGAACCTCACGTGTCAGCCCGGTAACGGGAGTACGAAGCTGAGGGGATTGAGGATACAGGCCGCGACATTGAGCCCCGAAATATGTATAGTTGTGGACATCAGGATAATCCCAGTATGATCGGGAGAAAGCCGACGCTATTAAAGCGGTGGAAGGCAGCAGTCCTGAAAGCGTAATGGCGAGCATTTAGGACACCACCGGGGTCTAAGACCGGGGCATGTATCTACAGGGGTAATCTGGGAACTTGGGAGAGCCATATGTTTCCTTGATTACTATACCGGAGGATAAGGGACAAACCGGTTGACCAATATGTCCTGGCGTTACGTAGCAGCTTTCTTCTTTGTAGCGAGCCTTTGCATAAGGGAGACCACGAACAGGAGGAAGCGTCAAGGTATCGAGGAACGAGCGAGGAGCGAAGTGACCCGAGACGGACATTTGGCAGTCTTAGCGGATCATAGTACCGTTGAAGGCGGGCAAGTGAAGCCTGTCCGCTAGGGGCTTACTTTTGCCAAGAAATTGAAGGTTTGAGGTTCTTTTGAGCACAGTCACGGAGAAAGATATTAATAAGTACTTGATAGGGTATATCGATTTCCATAGCCAATTGCTTGAAATAGTCTATTGTATCGTTTTCAAGGCGAATTGTAATTTGTCTTTTCAACTTTTTTGTATACGGATTTTTTATGGATTCTGAAAAATTGTATTCTTTTCTCATGTCATTATTTCCTAAAATAATATTCATTTTCTTTTTTTGTTGCATTTCTGGCAGATATAATTCGAATTAAATCATCTTGTTCTTTATAGGTATGAATAACAACTAGAATTTTTGCATTATGACTCAAACCAAGGAGAATAAATCGATCTTCACCATTTGAGGATTTGGATCAGAAATTAGTCGTGCATTTTCATCATAAAATACTGTTTTTGCTTCATCAAACGAAATTTTGTGCTTTTTAAAATTTGCACGATCCTTTATTACGTCCCACTCGAATCGTATGTAATTCATAATTATAATATAATTACTATATCAATTTTATGCAAATGAAGTTACAAATAAAAATAGTTCGAAATCGCCCCTAACCCGTCAAGTCGGATCCGGCGTAGCCGGACCGCTGCTTATGCCTAGCGTTCAGCTCAAACAACGGAGGAAGGACTATGATCAGAGAGTGTTTGACCAACAATGACCCGCCACATGCAGTCAATCGGATAACACAATTCATGCGCTGCGTGATCATTGCGGCAGTGTGCTTTACAGCGGGGAGTTCAGCGCAGGCGGAAGAGAAGAATCTGCCCATCAAAGGAGAAGAATTCACTATCAAGGACCGAACGGCTTTCCTGATCCTTCCGAAAGAGACCAAGTCCGGTAATCTCATCCCATGGGTCTGGTATGCACCGACACTAAGAGGTCTCCCGGGGAAGGAAGAGAAGTGGATGTTTGACAAGTTTCTGAGAAATGGTATCGCCATTGCCGGAGTAGACGTTGGCGAATCCTATGGCAACCTTAAGGGAAGAGCCATCTATTCCGCGCTGTATAAAGAGCTGGTGGAAAAGCGGGGACTGACAAAAAAGGCATGTTTGCTGGCGCGGAGCCGCGGAGGACTCATGCTGTATAACTGGGCATCGGAGAATCCTGAGTGCGTGGCGTGTATAGCCGGCATCTATCCTGTCTGTAATCTTGGAAGTTACCCTGGCGTGACCCGCGCCTGCGGAGTATATGGTATGACAGAAGAACAGTTTGTGGCGAAGCTCACCGAATACAACCCCATTGATCGCCTTGCTCCACTCGCCAAGGCGAAAGTTCCCATATTCCATATTCACGGAGATAGTGACAAAGTAGTCCCCTTGGACAAGAACTCGGCCGTGGTCAAAGAGAGATACAAAGAACTTGGGGGGCAGATGACACTCGAGATCGTTAAAGGACAAGGTCACAACATGTGGACTGGTTGGTTTCACAGTCAGGAACTGGTCGACTTCGTGATCACCAACGCAGGAAAATATAGGCCGAACAAAGCCATCGACGGCGACAAGGAATAGCGCGCGAAGCGCGCCATGGCAGCCGTTAACCGCCAGCTTTGTCAATATAAAATTGCTTTTATCATGCATAGCTTTTTTGAATAATTATTATTTATTTCGTCAATAGGGTAAATTATATGTAATTTTTTTAATCGTTTTATCAATTTTGATAAAGTTGATCACACAAAAAGGAGGTTTTAAAATGGACTATTTAAAACATAACATTATTTATCTTAAGATATTTATAGTTCTTTTCTTCATGCAAAATTTATTATTGGCGAATGACGATTTCAATGAATTTGCTGGGAAAATATATAAGAAAGATCTCAAGGGTGTCGAAGAATTACTTGCTAGAGGTATTGATGTTAATATTCGCGAGGAAACTATGGGGAGTACTCCTCTCATCGTTGCTTGTAGCCTCGAAGGAACAGATGATATTATAGAATTATTAATATCAAAAGGTGCTGATTTTAATGTGAAAGGGACGTATGATGGGAGGACTGCACTTATATGGGCAGCAGGAAATTCGCAAAAAGCTGTCGAATTATTATTAGCTAAAGGTGCAGATGCTACCGTAAAAGGCATCGATGGTATGACAGCATTTATCCAATCAGTATTCGGCATTCTATCTGGTTCTGTAACAACAGAAGTTTGTGATCTTCTACTAGAAAAAGGTGCGAATGTGAATGCCCAACTTACAGGAGATGATGCTACTGGATGGACGGCTCTTATGTTTGCTTCGAGTAATGGAAAATTGGATTTAGTAAATTACTTGATTTCAAAGGGAGCGGATGTACATCTTGAAGCAAAAGATGGCACAACGGCTTTGAGCCTGGCTATTAAGGATAAAAATGACAAAATTATAAATGTGTTAAAGAGTAAAGAAGTTGAACGGTAATTCATTGGACTCTTTCAGGGAATGTTCGAGAAAAATATTAGGACCTTCAATCCTGGTTGGGACAAAAATGGTAATAAGCTTGATTCTTTCACAGACATGCGTGAACTTCAGCGACAGCTTAAAGCGCAGGGTATAAAGTTTGAGACTGAAGCCGATGAGAGTACAACTGAACCGGTGAGCTTCTTTGCCAATGATCCTGATGAAAATCCAATTTTGATTGATCAGCATGTGTGATCTCGTAATTCGTTATACTCCTATCAGAAAAGAGGTAAAAACTATGTTGACTAAAATAAAAATAGATTTCAAGACGCCAAGTAAAGAAAGAAGGGATATTTATGAAACTACTTTTTGTAACCTTAATTTTTATTTTTATCGCACTGATCAGCTTTGGATGTCAGACTCAAAATGGAGATAAAAATCAGATCGTGGAAAATATTATTGCAAAATTTTCACCCACTGAAATTCGCTACGATGCAAGTTTGCTTGATGATCGTCAGGCTGTTGTTATTGAAAAATTGTATATAGCTGCAAAAATAATGGATGATATATTTTTACAACAAGTTTATTCCAAGAATAAAGATATCAAGGCAGATTTAGAGACCTCCGACGACAAATTGGATGCGCGCTACTTGCAGCTATTCAATATTATGTTCGGTCCCTTTAATCGTCTGGATCACAACAAGCCATTTTGGGGTAATAGGTCTAAACCATTGGGAGCAAATTTTTATCCTGAAGATATGACAAAAGAAGAATTCCAGGGCTGGTTAGGGGAAAATCCTGATGATGAAAAAGTATTTACGTCTGAATTTACCATGATTAGGCGCAAAGATAATAGACTTGTAACTATTCCTTATTCAGAATATTTTCAGGACGAATTGACCAGAGCTGCTAATTATTTGCGCGAAGCTGCTGATTATGCCGATAATCCTTCTCTAAAGAAGTATTTGCTTACCCGTGCAGAGGCGTTCCTATCGGATGATTATTTTGAGAGTGATATGGCCTGGATGGATTTGGAGGATCATTTAATAGAAGTAGTGATTGGACCATACGAAGTTTATGAGGACGGGCTTTTTAATTACAAAGCAGCCTTTGAATGTTTCATTACAATCCGTGATCCCGAGGAGAGTAAAAAACTGGTCCGTTTTGCCAGCTATTTAAATAATATTGAAACACATCTTCCCATTTCGGAGAAATATAAAAATTTTGAACGTGGGGCCGAATCTCCCTTTGTGGTGGCCAATGAAATTTTTTCGGCAGGAGATACCAAAGCCGGAATACAGACATTGGCATTTAATCTGCCCAATGACGAACGCGTGCGTGAGGCGAAGGGTTCTAAAAAAGTAATGCTGAAAAATGTTAATGAAGCTAAATTTCACAAGATACTAACACCTATTGCAAAAGCCGTTCTGGATGAATCACAATTATCCTATGTATCATTTGACGGCTTTTTTAATCATGTGCTGATGCACGAAATCTCTCACGGGGTTGGCCCCGGAATTATAATAATCGATGGACGTAACACTGAAGTAAAAAAGGAATTGAAAGAAACATATTCCAAAATTGAGGAATGCAAGGCGGATGTTTTAGGCATGTACAATAACATCTTCATGATAGAAAAAGGTGAATATCCGGAAACATTTGATAAAGAAACCTGGGTAACATTTTTAGCGGGTACATTCCGTAGTGTTCGATTTGGCATAGCCGGAGCACATGGTGCTGGCAATGCAATTATTTATAATTATCTTATCGAGACGGGCGGTTATGAATATGACCAGACTACTGAAAAAGTAAAAGTAAACTTCGATAAGATATACGATACAGTGCGCGATCTGGCTGCTAAACTGCTTATAATACAGGCGCAGGGAGATTATCAGGGTGCTAAAGCATTGATTGAAAAATATGCTGTTATATCACCTTCTATGAAAAACTTAATTGGCAAATTGGAAAGATTACCTGTGGATATTAAACCAATATTTCAAATTGAGAAAATGATAGCTGAAAAATAGTTTATATTGAAAATGTTGATATCATTGATGGAACGCCCCTGCCTGATATCAAACCATATGTTCTAAAAATGGACGGGGTCAATCAGTATCGGATCGGATGGTTATCAAAGTATTTAAAAGAAATGCCTTCAAAATATTCAGATAAAAGGTTTAAATAATTCTCTGTCCGCTAATTAAATAATGAAAAAATCAATATTTATCTTGTCTCTTATTCTGTCCATCAGTTCAAAAGGAACATTGATTATGAATCGTCTGAAAATTCTTATTTTAAATTACCTTGGAGTCATTTCAATGTTGCTTCTAATACCCATTACAGGGTATTCCCAAATTAAGCTCCAACCTAATGGCTATTTCGCTGCTCCTGGTTTCCGGTTTTTAGTTTATCAGAATGATTATCTTGGTGGAAGACTTGGTGGACTGGAAATGATCCTTCAGGGTAAACGCGTACTCGATGCCGGCAATGTCGTTTGTCTAACCACCGATGGTAAAAAATATGGCTACTATGACGACAGTGATGACAAACGCGGAGAACAGAGTGTTAACCTAAAAAAAGGTGAGATCTCTTACCCTGTTGAGCTCCTTCCCCTGGGATTAAAATATACGGTTAACGTGATCAGCGATGGACAATCGATAGTTATTCAGATAAACCTTAATCAGGCTGTTGATTGGAAAAAAGTTGAAGAAATAGCCTTTCGTATAGAAATTTATCCCGAAGAGTATGATTATAAAACCTTGAACGGTGGTGGAATAAGCGATTATTTCTACGAACAACATATGGGGCGACGTGTTCTTATTCCTATTGCTGAAAAAATAGAAATTGCCCCGGAAGACCCACAACGTAAAATGACTTTTGAAGGTGAACATGTGACTCTAAGTCTTCGGGATGAAAGGCGTGATCTGAATGTAAGCGGGTACATGTTGTTTGCTTCATTAAAGAAAGGTTCATCCCAAAAGTCATTCTCCTTGAAAATCTCCCCGTCAATAGACCCTGATTGGACAAAGGAACCAATAATCCAGGTATCGCAGGTAGGCTACCATCCGAAACAGAAAAAGAATGCCTTTCTTGAGGTTAATCCCGGAACAAGTGATATCCATGATATGGAACTGCTGCTATTAAACGAAAATTCTGAGATTGAGCGTGTGGCATACTTAAAACCTGAAAAATGGGGCGATCTTTATCAAAATACCTACTACTGTTATAATTTTTCATTTGTAAAAAGTCCCGGTCTATATTTTCTGAAATATGACAAACAGAAAGTGGGACCATTCAAAATTTCGCCCTTAGTTTTCAAAAGTGCCTGGCAGCCCACGTTGGATATTTATTTCCCGACACAGATGTGCCATGTAAAAGTGAAAGATTTTCTGAGGCTATGGCATGGGGCCTGTCATCTTGATGATGCCCTTCAATCACCTGTTGGACATAAAGGCAAGGACGGATACATCCAGGGACCGGAAACCCAAACTGCCTATAAGCCTCATGAGCATGTACCGGGGATAAACTGGGGAGGTTGGCACGATGCAGCCGATTTTGACTTGCCTTCGGGAAGCATTTGCGAAACAGCTCTATGGATGGCCTTGGCACAGGAAAAATTCCAAACCACCCGGGATGTGACAACCGTTTCGCGCGATGACCGACTTGTAGAGCTTTTTACACCTGATGGTGAAAATGATATGCTTCAGCAAATTGCTTTTGGCATGGAGTGGTTGGTGTCTGTGGTAAAACAGGTTGGACATGTTCCGGCAGGCGTTATTACCCATATCGGTCCGGATTACGGTTCTGTCGGAGATCCGGCATCCATTACCGACGGACTTTTATATAATCCAAATCTTGAAAAAACGGAACATAAAAATGGTTATTCAGGCAAATTTGATGATCGCTGGATTTATACCGACAGGAATACCGGCGGACAGTATCAGTTTGTGCAAATTGCTGCTATCTGTTCCAGGCTTTTCCGGAAAATAAACGATCCATTCTCTTTTGAATGCCTTCAGCTGGCAGAACAGATATGGGAGTATGAACAAAGTAACGATCCTGTAAATTTTCAAGTCGCCTATCAACCACAGGAAAATACATATCACTCTTTGGAAATGGCCGCCGCTGCAGAATTATTCATTACCACCGGTAATCAAAAATATCGAGACAAAGTATTGACTTTTATCCCTACCATTAAAGAGATGCCGATCGGGCACTTTAATTGGACAGGATTCAATCTGGTACGTGTGAAGGATAAAATAAATGACATCAAATTTTCGGAAGTCATTTTGCAAAAAGCAAAACAGGTACGCCAAGATTTGCAGGAAAAATTAGATAAATCCCCCTACAATGTAGCCATGCAGCTTGGATGGGGTAGCAACTGGGCTATTCTCAAAACGGCAGCGAAATTGTTCTACTTTATTGAAGCCTATCCGGATTTATTTGATCATGAGATAATGTACGCCACCGTAAATTTTGTACTTGGCGCCCATCCGGCGTCAAATCACTCCTTCGTCTCCGGTGTCGGTTCAAAGTCTGCTACTTTGGTCTATGGTTTTAACCGAGCAGATAAAAGCTACCAGCCGGGCGGAGTAATTTCCGGTGTGACACTCATTAAACCGGATTTTGTAGAGTACCGTGGCAGAGCATGGGATTGGTATCAGACAGAACATGTGATAAGTGGCAGTTCCGCTTATATATTTGATATTCTGGCGACCGACTATTTGTTAAATGCAAAAGAATTAAACATCATTCCTCGTTAGACGGCTTTCCAATTTTTCCAGACAATAAATTCAAAGCAGCATTTAAACTATTGCTGCCATAGAAAATTCTTACGTTTAGAAATAGACATTTAAATATTATATTTGGAGAAAATCGTTAAATTTATAAAAGGGAATAAATTAAAACCCTTCTATTGCTGTCCTTAAAAACGGTGAATAAGCAAGTGCCATGTTAATTTTTTTTCACATTTCTACTCTAAGGTAAAACCTATTATTTTCGAGAAAATAACTAATGAATCCAAAAACATTTTTAGTGACCTATTGATAGCTGAGTCTAAGATCTGAATTCAACTCGTTAAAAAAGGAAAAAACCATGAAAACAAGAAAAAGGCTGCTTATCGGATTATTGGTACTTATTAGTTTTATCCTCCAAAATTATCACGTACAGGCCTCGGACCATTGGGTTGCAGCAAATAATATGCTCCATCCCAGGCTTGATCATACTGCTACGTTGCTGCAAAACGGTAAAGTACTGGTTGTAGGCGGAGATTTTCCTGAAGCGGAATTGTATAATCCGGAGGATCGCACTTTTCAAACGACTGGCACTCTGCCTTCTTTTGGTCTGCGAGGAGGTACGGCGACACTGCTGCAAAACGGGAAGGTACTAATTACTGGAGGAATGAATTCACAGCAAGATGCCAGGCTGTATGATCCGCAAACCGGAAGTTTCTCTCCAACCGACTCTCTTAATGTTCCCCACAGTTTTCATACTGCAACATTATTACCTGATGGACGGGTACTGATTGCTGGAGGGCAGGACCAGAATGGCCCTCAGACACATGCCGTCTGTGAAATCTACGATCCGCAGTCTGACACCTTCGGCCTGACAGACAGTCTAAACATCGATCGATCTGCTCATACAGCCACGCTCCTGACAAATGGTCAGGTGCTCATTGTTGGTGGTTTTCGAACAACGACCCCCGGAAACGGGTCCAATCTTGAATCCTGTGAAATTTATGACCCTGTCAGTGGCGTTTTCAATCTCGTTCAAAATCTAGGTGTGCCCCGTGGCAGCCACCAGGCAACGCTGCTTGACAATGGACGTGTGCTAATTTCGGGCGGTGCATGGAATAATCGTTATTGTGAACTGTACGACGTTACGGCGAATACCTGGTCCCAGACCGGGGATATGACCGTCATAAGACGTTCATCCCACACGGCAACGCTGCTCCATAATGGAAAGGTATTGCTGGCCGGGGGTTATACTGATGCTGTGGCATCTTCTGCTGAATTGTATGATCCGGTGACTAAATCGTTTACTGCTGTCGACAGCATGTTCACACCGAGAGAACAGCATACTGCCACTATTCTATTAGACGGTAATGTTCTGGTTACAGGAGGATACAGCACAAGTAGTACTATCAATTTAGCCGAAGTATATCTGGTTGACACAACGGTTGTTGAGGGTATCGATCATGAATTAAGCCATCAGTTAGCTGCTCCGCAGTCTTTTAAACTATTCGCGAATTATCCCAATCCATTCAATCCAAAAACGAATATTCAAATTCAACTTCCTCTTTCAGCCAATGTGCGACTGTCTGTTTATAATATAATTGGTAAAAAGGTTCGCACTCTGGCGGACCACCAGTTCAATGCGGGTACGCATTCTATATCCTGGAACGGTTTAGATGATAATGGTAAACCGGTATCAAGCGGGATTTATCTGTATGTGATGGAATCAAACGGATATCGTGATACAAAAAAGATGATGCTGATCAAATAGTATCATATGCTACTAAATAGAATTAATATTTGATCCCGACTTGTCGGGGTGATCCTGTCTAAAAAAAATGTCACAGTATCATATGATACTAACTATAAATAAGACAGTTGTGCGGGTTTTAAATTTATTGAGGTAGTCTTAAACTAAGAAAGATGAGGTTAGACATGAAAACTATGAATCACATGAAAAATTCAATGAGCCTGTTTATGAAGTACCTGATCATCGTTTCGATAGTATCCTTTACCATGACTTTGAGGGCTCAGACAAGATCGAACATCAAGTCACCATTATTGTCAAAAGATTCTCCTGAGCATGTCGGCATGTCTGGCGAACGCCTGGCAAGAATTGATGCTATGTGTGAAGAAGCGGTTTCAAGTGGTGATATTCCCGGTGTGGTCGCTCTGGTAGCACGTAAAGGGAAAATCGTCTATCACAAAGCATTTGGATTGGCAGATAACCAAAGCGGCCGATCTTTACAGGCGGATGATATTTTCAGAATCGCTTCGCAATCTAAAGCAATAACGGCAACGGCAGTGATGGTACTGTGGGAGGAAGGTAAATTCAAACTGGATGATCCCATTTCAAAGTATATTCCTGAATTTAAGAATCCACAGGTACTGGAAAGCTTTCAATACAGTGATACCAGCTACAAAGCCGTGAAAGCCAGTGGAGAGATAACAATCAGGCACCTTCTTACGCATACCTCGGGAATTGGTTATGGGATAATTGATGGGGACGAGAGATTTAAAATGATTTATCAAAAAGCAGGAATAACCGATTTATTTACTACCGAAAATATCAGCATTGAAGAGAGTGTTAAAAAACTGGCCAAACTACCCTTGCATCATAATCCCGGAGAAAAATTTACCTATAGCGAAGGACTTGACGTGCTTGGTTATTTTATAGAAATAATGTCCGGCATGCCCTTCGATGTTTTTTTGAAAAAACGCCTTTTTGATCCGCTTGGTATGAATGATACCTGGTTTTATTTACCTGAAGACAAAGCCAGTCGTTTAGTTTCAATACAACACAAATCAGATAAAGGTGATTGGGTTCGTTACCCGGTAACATTTTATGATCCTGACTATCCTGTCAAAGGAGCTAAGCGATTTTTTTCCGGCGGTGCTGGTCTGTCGAGCACGGCTAAGGACTATGCGACATTTTTACAAATGTATCTCAACAATGGTGAGCTAAATGGCAAACGAATTCTTAGTCGGACAACCGTACAGTCTATCATGGCCAATCAAATTGGCGACTTATTGGGTGAAGATTCAGGCAGTTATTATGGTTTGGTATTCGGTGTTGTCAATCAGAAAGGTCAGTCTCTTGCGGGCAAAGGAAGCATTGGTACATTCGATTGGGGTGGTTATTTTAATACACAGTATTTTGCAGATCCTAAGGAGAAAATCATCGGCGTATTGATGAAGCAGACACAAGACACCGTATCTGATGATACGGGTTGGATGTTCCGCTTACTGGTAGGCCAAGCAGTAGATGATTGATGTTGACAACGATGAAGACCATCCCTTGAAGGAAGAACAGTCGCATGTTGCCCTGGAAAAGGGATTGCATGCCATCAAAGTCTCTTATTTTCAGGAAGGGGGAAGTGCTGATTTAAAAGTATATATTCAGGGCCCCGGATTGGATAAAAGGGAAATACCGGCAGAAATGTATTGGTCTGAATGACTATTGGTATGTCACAGACAGTACAAATCCAATGGTAGTGTCGAATTTTCTATGAAAACTAAATTCAGGGCATCATTTATAAAAATAGCGTCATACTAATTCCCCTTCCTATCATCGCTACTGAATATTTAATCAAGGGGCCGGTTTGAGGCAAACTGAATAACCAGAAAATTTATTTTTCTAAACGCGCCGGTGCCTTTCGGAAAAGATCTTCCAACGATTGGATTCGATCTCGACGAATGGTAAGATTCTTATGAATATAAATGTTTGTTGGATCAACTAAAGGAATTGGGGCGAAAAAGATGGCCAAAATATTTTATTCCTTCTTGTGTTTGCTGTTAATTGGGATTCTATCTACCTGCTCATCCTGGATTGAAAGACAAAATCCGAAGATGATCTGTTATGCTGCTGATCCCAATCCTTATCTGAACGATCATGCCGAGGAGATAAAACAGATTTATGATGGTTTGTTTTTTAGTATCGGTTCCTGGGATTTTGGTGTTATCAATGTATTGGGTGTTGATGGTGTGGCGCTGAAAGACCCTCTTTGGAAGGTAAAAGTGGCTGAGAATCTGACAGCGCTAAAAAAAGCCGGTGTAACAGAAAACTTTTTGACCGTTAGCTTTGGCGCAGGAGATGAATACCCTTCTGCCGAAACGATTCTTTCAGAATCCTACACAATGAAAATGTCCGCACATTTCTCTGCCATTGGCAAAGCAGCAAAAGAGCTGGGCTTCTGTGGTGTATGTATTGACACAGAATATCCCTATCCAAGGTATGAAATTGACCATGAAATATACACATACCAAAACTATTCCGCGGAAGATCTGATGGCTGCGGCAAAAAATAAAGGCCGGGTGACGATGACGGCCATTTTAGATAATTATCCGGAAGCGGTTATTTTTCAATTACCGGGTACCGTGCTCTCCCGGCCACTTGAACGTCAATACATCCTTGGTATGCTGGAAATAATGGCTGAGCGAAATGCCCCAGGTGGTTTTCATTTTGGGGTTGAGTACACATATTGTATGCACGACCCGGTAACTGATCTGGCAACGACGCGGTTCGAAACAGCATCGGTCCCTTTTATAGTCGATGAAAAAACAGCACAGTACTGGAAAGAAAAATGCACAATCGCACCGGGGACCTGGCCATTGCATATGGTTGAAACCGGTGGTCAGAATTATCCGCAGCAGCCATGGAAGGATGAAATAGCCGATTTGCGTCAGCAACTGTCGATTCTTCGCTTGACAGCCAAATGTTATATTTGGTCGTACAGTGGTAACAGGTTATGGTACCAGTATTCAAACGAGGTTGGGCATAAATACGGATTGCCGCCACACAATCTAAAACGGGATGATATTAAGATTAACGACTGGCATCAACTATTAAGGGACAGACCTGTTATGCAAGATCCACCCATAGTTGCCCTTGCTAATAAAATTGATGCGTTTGATCGTGACAAGCTAACCGCTGAACAACTTTGTGATGTGTTTGGCACGCCGGCACGCTGGTGGGTGTTGGGTCCCCTGAGCAACCCAAATATCCAGCCAAAATATGCAGCAAAGGAAGCACTCCTGAACCCCATTAATGCTTATAAAACATATTTTGGACGAGATACTGCTGTTCGTTGGTTCATAGACAATAATTTTGATCCACGTGGCATTACCAATATTAAATACCTTTTTGACTGGCAACATACGGATTCAGCTTCCGCTCACTTTGTTTCTTATATCCATTCTGATAATAAACAAAAAGGCTATCTGCATGTGGGCTGGGACGATGGTATTCTCATTTATCTAGGGGATACATTGGTGTTTGATGAGCGATCTTACCCAAAACGCGGGAAGGGTATGCTATTCCAGGACCGTTACCAATTTGAAAAAAAAGTTCCAATCATTATTAAGCAGGGCAAAACGCGACTGTCGGTTAACTCAATAAATTCGCATGGCAACTGGGTATTTTCCTTGAGGATAACGGATGAGAAGGATATGCCATTTAAAAATATACGTTTCAGATTGGAATAAAATTATAGAGATTGTCAATCCGCTCAGGGAGAACAACAACGCAGCCTTCGTTGCTGAGCCTGGATGTTTGAGGTGATGATGAGCCGTTTAACTTATCGGTCAGCGAATATCAAATATTTTACTTAATTAAGGAGTCCTGTTTTGTTTATCGGAATAAATCATTTAAGAAATCTGATGATACCATTAGCGAGCATCGTCTTGTTCATGTTGTGTCTTTTTGTTGTAAGTGAAGCTGGAGAAAAAGGCGTGCCGGAAGCTGTGATCAAACACCCCTGGTCAATCGATGTTTTTGTCCGTGGCGGAAACAGTATATTTTTACACCGGATTCCGGCACTTGCCGTGACAACCAAAGGAACTATCCTCGCTTTATGTGATGCACGCATTAATGCAGGTGACGATCTTCCGAACAATATCGATCTCGCCCTGAGACGAAGTTTCGATTTGGGGGAGACATGGACCCCTATCCAGATTATCGCCGACTTCCCGGGTACGGAAGGTGCCGGTGACGCCAGTCTTCTTGTTGACCGCCAAACGGGGAGGATTTGGGTCTTTTACGTCTATGGTCCCGAAGGGATCGGTTCACAAACGAGCCAGCCTGGAATCGACGGACCTACCTTAAGATTGCATCTTATACATAGTGATGATGACGGCGCCAGCTGGTCTAAGGCTACCGACTTGAATCCCATGGTGAAAGATCCGGCATGGAAGGCGGTATGGTCGTCGCCAGGCAGTGGGTTCCAGGCA
>CAZBBC010000109.1:0-16460 GCA_964489835.1 uncultured Calditrichota bacterium | reverse complement strand
GATCAGTATATGGTATGACTTGCATGACGATGGTCAGGATGCAGACAATGCAGAACATAATTTTGGCACGGTAAACTGTGATTATCACCCTAAAGCCGCTTATGTATCAATGAAAACATTGATTAATCAGTTACGGGATTATTACCCCATCGGCAGACTTAGTTTAGGAGGCATGAACGATTATGTTGTGGCATTCCTGAAGGAGGAAAAAGTAAAACTGGCTGTCTGGACCACGGGCCCGGCGCATGTAATCGATCTGGGAAAGGGCTTAATATTATCTCATATGGTCGATCAAAGAGGTGAAATTCGTTCTTTACCGGAGAATTCACATTTAAAAATCAGCGACAGTCCATTCTATCTTACAATAGAAACTCCAGTGCCGTCCTGGTTAGCAATGATCATCTCAGCCAGTCGGTTCGATGAGACTAACGCAAAAATAACCGGTCATGAGTTTTTGGAAAATGTATCCGACCGACCATTTATCCAAGAATTTAAGAATGTCATGGAAAAAGGTACGGATTTGGAGCGTAAGGCAGCGTTCCACTCTTTAATTCAACTGGCAGATAAAATACGGGACAAAAATTCAACACAGCTGAATTTATATCACACCGTTCTGAAACATGATACGGATACATTAAACATAAAAAGAGCTTTGAACAGACTGGCTATATTAGGATCAAAAGAGTCCCTGGAAGAAATCGAGCCTTTGTTCGAGAAGCCGCATTTTATACAGGAAGTATCCAATTATTATTTAAACCTGGCATTTCAACTTGCCGCAGAAAAAGATTTTGAACTGGCTGAAGAATTGTTGTTCGAAGCTGCAAAGTTTTCTCAACATCGATATTCCGTAAATCGTGTGCTTTCGAAAATGAAGGAAATGGGAAAAGCCATTGACCTTCCATTTAAAAAAGTTCTTTCCCGAAAAGCCGGATTTATCAGCGAATGGTGGATCGCCGGTCCTTTTCCGAATAAGAATAATGAGGCAGAACAAACCTCTTATTTTCCGGAAAGAGTCATTGATTTAACGCAATCAGAAGCATTTGATACACTTATGGTCCAATGGCAACAAATAAACCTGGAAACTATTTACCCGATTATTCCTTTCGCCGATATCTTTGGTAAAAAGCAGCAAGCGGCCTATGCCTATACAGAGATCGCAATGCCCACAGACAGAGCGGCAATTTTTAAAATTGGTAGTAATGATGGGGTCGTATGCTGGCTCAACGATAAAAAAGTACATGAAAACTTATCTGCGCGCGGGTTAACCGTTGATGAAGATATTGTAAACATCCGTCTCAGGAAAGGGATCAATCGAATTTTGCTGAAAGTACCAAACCGGGGTGCGAACTGGGAGGCCTGCCTGCGTGTATGTGATACTGATGGGATACCGGTTGATCTAAATAAGTTTTCCAATCAATCGGATAAATTATGACCACTATTTTATAAAAACAAAATTCTCAGAAGGATAAAAATATCAAAGCATTCCGACTTCAGAATATCAGATGTTTCAGAGATTTAATTAACATAGAGACTTAATTTAAAGAGCTCACCCTAAATCCCTCTCTTGGAAAGAGAGGGACTTTAGGGAGCCCCTTCTCTTTTCAAGAGAAGGGGTTTGGGGATGAGTTTTTTAATCCGGATACTAATGAAAATAGACATTTAAGTATATAAATATTAAATAGTTACTCTGTGTGCTCTGTGGCTATTCTTCCCATGATCCATGTTCACGAAAGGAGAACATCTATGAAAATAACACTTTCAATTATTTTGTCTCTGTTTTTAGCTCCGGTTCTATTGTTCGGACAGGTTCCTGAGGACTTTTACAAAAGTGGCTTTCCGGAAAGTTCCGGCAATTATGAAAAAGGTTATAAAGGGACTTCCGATATTGAGTTTTATTACGCGACCACTTATTATGGTACCCCCTATGATATCCGGGCAATTTTTCCACTGGAAAAAGTACCAAAATCTACCATTACAAAGGTTTTGGTCAATGGTGAGAAAGTAGAGACCTATATCGTTTTTAATGGTCATGTGTATTCAAAATTCAATGTGGCGAAAGGCAAAGATGACCTTGTAATTGCCTGTCTGGCGCATTGGGATTATGAAAAGCCCTATACAGTTACGGTGTCCGGAATAACAGAAAAAAAGAAGACATTCGAACTATCCGTTACTTCAAAATCTCCCGGTAAAAATATTTCATTTAATCTATCTGACCAAAAATTTAACCACAGATATATCAGCATTCTGCCCACCGCCGAGACTATTAATCTAGCAAAAATAAATGAAGTTATCATTAATTCGCTACCGGTTAAGAATTTTGAAATCACCAACAACACATTAAATATCCCAATGAATTGGAGCAGCAGGGCAAAATATGATATTATCCTGAGAACTGATAAGAAAGAAGTATCCCTTAAGGCGCTTGGTCCCGAATACCAGATGAGCTTTGGTTATCCCAACGGGACCTTCCAATTTTATCATTTAGCCTACACTTTTGAAAAAGAGAAAATTGCGCCGTTTACTTTGAAAAAGGTTACAGTCAATGGCCAGGAAATCCGGGACTTTCTGATTTCAGGAATTGATGACCCGGGCATTACGAGCGAGGGATACCAACGCCGTTATCCCCAATACAACAAAAAAGTAACCGGCGAAGTCGATGTTTCTCTCACCGTTCGCTGCAATTGGCAAAATGGCCAGACGTATACGCTTGTATTGGAGGGAATTAATGCAAGTGGTAAAGAAGTGAAACTAACCGGTAAAGGTGTTCCCGAGAACACATTTGACTATTGGAATCCTGAGTGGAAGTATTATGCCACGATTGTGTTAAAAGAAAATTCAGGAATCCGGCGAATACAAGAACCGGTCCACTTAAAAATTTCTCTCTATGCTGATCGTCTGACCGATCCTCAAAAGGAGATTCGTGTTATAGAATACGATCCTGATCAAATGGCAAATCCGAATGGTCCTTTCAGAGAGGTTCCTTCACAAGTATACCATGTGCATACCTGGAAGGATAAAAAACTATTGGATATGGTCGAGAAAGATGAAGCCAGTGATACCCCGATCGTCCGCTACCTGGCAACTACAACGCTTGAAGTCGCTTTTTTTGCTGATGTCTATCCATATACGGAAAAAATATATCTCCTTTTTTATGGCAATCCGAATGCTGAGAAACCAGTTTACACAACTGATTTGAAAGTATCAGGAACTGAAATCGGGCAGGTCATTGAAAATGAGAAGATGAAAATCGATTTGGACGATAGCAGCGGTGCCATCTTCGGTATTTTTATGAAACAAGGTAAAAATGTCATGCTTGAGCATAAATTGGAAACCAATGGTGCCATTCATTGGAATCCCGGTGTCTATTCACCGCCTCACGCCTGGGTACATGCCTCCGATTGGAAAGAGGTACAATTTGAACAAGTAACCGGTCCCGTCTTCCATATGACAAAGCGATATGCGCCTCTACCACATATGGATAATGTGCTAGTGACAATCACTTATATTTTTTATGCCGGAAAATCCTATATGATATCTTCTTCTCTGACTGAGGTTACCAAAGATTTCTATGGAAAAGCCCTGCGCAACGGTGAAATTGTTTTCAATCATGAAGAATTAAACGAATTTGCCTATAAATCACTGATGGGGGAGATCAAGGAAATTGAAATTGAACCCGCCATTCGACATCCGGAACATGTTGCTGATATTCCTTATAATGTACCCTGGGTGGCATTCGTGAATAGTCAAAAGAAAATCGGATTTGGTTCAATTGCACTGGAATTGACCAATACCAATAAATACGGCGGCATGTCTGATGCTGAACAACCCTATTATTATGTTACCAGCGGGCCATGGATCTACTTTTCGAGAGCATTAAATTATTCCTTTGGATCCAATAATCCCTCACGAATGATTCATTCGGTGAAAGGAAGCATGTATTATGAAAAATCCGCCTATATTCCCTTTGTTTTAGGAGATACACAACCGGGGAAATATACCCTGCTTGAGAAAACAGATTCTATCCTTCGGCATCCGCTGCATGTGAGTTATTATCTGGACACCGATAACCGGAATAATACGGGTTGGATCGTTCCGATTTTAACGGAACCCTTTGAAGAGGGTGTTGAGGGTGCCGTCGGAAAAGAAAAAAAATAAGGAGATTGATATGAAACGATTAAAAATAGTTATGACAGTATCTTTCCTGGTATGTTTTTTTTCTGTGAATACCAACGCTCAGTTTAAATATGGGAAGATTGTTAATAAAGAACCAGGGTCAACTTTTCTAAATGATATTGTACTGAATAGCACATTAAATTTTGATCCCCTCAATGTAACAAAAGTCATTTTTAACTCACCGACATTAGAACATCCATACTTTCATATGATCGTTCCGGTGAAAGATTTCAAAGGTGGAACACCCACTGTATCAAAAATATCAATAAATGGTGAAACACCGACTCTTTATTACATTTATGTTGATGGCCAATTGTGTCTTAGAGATCAGCTTTCTATACACGCGACGACTGTGCAAAATATTGTCATTGTCATTAAGTATACCTGGCATAATCATTCAAAATACAATATTCAAATCGAACTGACGGCTCCCAAAATTTTCAATCCCTCGATTCCCGGGGATGACGTCACCCAAATTACGACTCATGATGTCATCTCTCCTTCAAACGGTGGTGCTCCCGATGGGTGGAAATACGCGCTGATTTATGTTGTTTCTGAAAATGATGGTTTGGATCGGCAGAATGAACCGCTAAACCTGGATTTGGTGGTTCATGCGGACAGAGTGGCGGATATTACCAAAGAAGTCAGAGTGATGAAATACAATCTTCAGGATAAGGTTTTTAAAGAAATTCCGTTTCAAACGTATAATTATCAATTTTATGAGGGCAGGGGATATGATAAAAAAAGTACCTGGGGTATGCCTTCGGTCTCATGCAATGTGTTTTTTCTGGCGGATGTTCCTGCATATTCACAAATAATTTATGCTATCTTTTACGGGAATCCGAAGGCAGAAAAACCTGCCTGGGTCAGTGATTTAAAAATTAGCGGTGATGATTTGGGCGCTGTTATTGAAAATGATTATTGGGAAGTAAAACATCATGAGAAAAGTGGACAGCTTCATTATTATAAACTGAAAGATACACAGGGCCATGACGTTCCCCTCTTATCCAACACCAGTTCCGGTTCTGTTCATTGGAACCCGGATACCTATGCAGAAAACGGAAAATGGGGACATACCTTTAGTTGGGATCCCCCTGATGAAATGTACACCATAACCAGAGGTCCGCTTCTTTACAAGATCACAAGATCAGGTAGAATGCCCGGGTATAATCCTGAAATGAATGTATCTGTTACCTATACGTATATGGCTCATACACCTTATATTTTGATGTCATCGGTCATGGAAGTAATAAATCCTTACGGTGCCCAGGCGATTCGAAATGGAGAAATGGTCTTCGATGCCGATATTTTCGATCACTATGCCTGGAAATCAAAAACCGGTGAAAGGAATTACTTGCGGACATTGCTCAACATGGATACCGGGGTGGAGAGTGCAGCGGTCATTCCAATGGATACTCCCTGGTTATGTTTATATAATGGGGCTGGAAAATTTTCAATCGGAGCTATTCATTTGCAGGTGTATAATTACAACAAAATCACCGGTCAATCGGCAACGTTCAGACCGAGATTCTTTTTGTATACACATCCCCAATGGGGACGGCCATTGACTTATTTTGTCAGAACCCTTGTTTATCCCTTTGGTCACAGCGGTCATGGTATCCGGGGACCGGCCATGTATATTCCTGAAGGTAATGTTTATATTGAAGAAGCGGCTTATTATCCTTTTATGCTGGGCAACGATGATCCTTTCGAACCGATTGAGGTATTAAACGATAAACTCCGACATCCCCTGGAAGTTCGCTATGGAAATTAATGTCCCATTGAAACGATCATATATATTCAGGAGGATATGTTGAATTTCACCTATCTGGATTGGCTGATTATTCTTGTTTACATCTTTCTGATCATTTATACCGGTTATTACGCTAAAAGATATGTAGGAAAAATATCAGATTTTCTGATAGCGGACCGGTCCATGGGATTTCATCTCGGATTGGTCTCATTGATGAGCAGTGAGATAGGTATTATTACATATATGTATCTGGCCGAGGCTGGTTATACCAACGGTTTCGTGGCATTGATGATCGGTGTTCCTTTTTTTATCGTATTTTTGTTTCTTGGAAAAACCGGTTTTATCATCCAGCCATTGCTGGATATGAAAATCATGACCATTCCGGAACTTTTTCAGAAAAAATTCGGTAAAGGTGTCCGGTTTTATGCGGCATTCCTGATGGCCATCGGCGGGATTATAAATTTTGGCGTATTTCCGGGCGTTGAAGCAAGGTTTATTAATACCATTACCGGCATTCCCCAGGATTATCTTTTACTGACAATGGTCATCCTTTTAACGATTGTGCTCATTTATACGGCAGTAGGGGGAATGGTTTCAGTCATTGTCACCAATTATATACAGTTCATTTTACTCAGTTTTGGAATGGTTTTTATCACGGTATTTGGTGTACTTAAAATTGGTTGGTCCAATATTGTACAGACGGTCCAGGTTAATTTTAATACCCAAGGATTCAATCCCTTTTCTGAGGGAGGCAATTTCGGCTGGTCATTTATATTATGGCAATTATTGTTCCAACTGGCGGTATTAACCATTGCACCCTATATTACTTTGCGCCTGTTTTCCTCAAAAGACAGCAAAACAGGGAGAAGGATTTTTACCTGGTCCAGCATCATGTTTTTGGCCAGAGCTGTGATACCTATTTTTTGGGGGATATTAGCCCTTGCATATTTAAGTCAAAAAGCCGATGATCCTTTACAGGCGTTACCATTAATGATTCTGAATTTGACGCCCAAAGGGATACTGGGGTTAATTTTTGCCGCGTTTTTAGCAGCATCCATGTCAACATACGCCAGTTATCTGTTATCCTGGAGTTCCGTGATTTCTCAAGATTTATTAGATGTCGCTGTGCGACATTTCACAAAAAAAGATATCAGTAACAGGATACAATTAATCATCAGCCGCTGTACAATGACCGGTGTGATACTTTTTATTATCTGGTGGTCATTTTATTACAAAGCGGAAGGTTTATTGTATTTTTACCTGATGCTGGCGGTCAATCTCTTTTTGGCCGGCACACTGGTTTCTGCTGTTTTTGGGATCTATATTACGGACCATAAATATGGCCTTATTAAGGCCAGATCACTGGGATCCTACCTGGCCTTTACCTTCGGGGCTTTTCCAACCATCTGGTTTTTCTTCCCAGATCATCCGCCGGCAAGCCAGCTTGGGATGTGGGGATTTATTCTCGCCTTTGTGGGAATGATTATAGGATCTGTTTTTCAAAATCTTTTTTATCCGGTAAAACTTGAAGAGAGTCAATTATGAATTTTTTGGGAAATATGTGGGGTTTACTGATCCTGTTTGCAGTAACATCTTTTGCCATTATTTCAGTGGTTATCATCGTCAAAGGTTATGCTGAAATTAAGGATATTTTTAAAATACTGGGTGGCAAGACTAAAAATAATCAAAACACTAATGGGGAGGTTTGATGAGAAAACTAAGTACCATAGCGCCGGATTGGTGGGATTATACCACCCTGGATGATGAAATCATCAGAGATGCTGCGCAATTAACAATTAAAGATCTTAAACAACTTTCCCGGCCCGGCTTTACAATCAAATTTTTCGACACACGCGAATCGTTCTATCTATCAGAGGCGTTGGAATATATTAAGGCCTGGCAGCAGGCAACCGATAGTGAACCGGTAGGTATATGCGGACCCATTGGTCCAACCGAACAGTTACCATTGGTAGCACAGCTGGTGAATGAATTCGGAATCAGTCTGAAAAATGGTCATTTCTGGGGTATGGATGAATGGGTGGTGAATGACAGGGAAGTGGCCTATGATCATCCGCTTGGATTTGCTCGAACCGATATGGAATTATGTTTTGATCGCATAAATAAAAAACTGGCAATGCCGGAAGAAAATATTCATTTTCCAAAAGTTTCAACCATCGATGAATATTCTAACTTCTTTAACGATGTGCGCTGTCTGGTAATGCAAGGTGGCCAGGGTGAAGTAAAACATTGGGCTTTCAACGATCCCCTGAGACGTGAAGGGGTTTACAAAGATAATCCGCCACCACCGGAAGCATATAGAAAATTGAGAACAAGAATTGTCGATCTTCATCCGGTTACGTTGATACAGAATGCCCGAACGTCCGGCAAAGGCAATATAAGGGCTGTTCCTCAGCAAGCCATCACTGTCGGTCCGGTGGAAACCTGGAAATCGGAGAAAGTTTCAATCTGGCATTATGGTACCCATGATAATCCTTTCGGTATGAGACTAACCGCTTTTATGATTTCAAAGAAGATTGCCGATTCGTCCGTACCGATGTCCTTACTCGCTGATCATCCAAACGTTCAATTTAATTATTACAGGCCCGGTATCGGTACCTGTGCAATTGAAATGCATTAGAGATCCAGGGGGTATTCTTTGCGGCTTTCACAGAGATTTTATAAATTGACAAAGTTCACTAACCTGAATTATTCATGAATTTTAGATTTATCAAATAGTGATAATAAAGTTCCCCCTTAATAAAGGGGGTTAGGGGGTTGTTTATACATAACATAGACCGGTTTTATATCCCCCTCAATCCCCCTTTTCCAAGGGGGAGGCAGAGCATTCAAACATTAAAAGCTATACAAAAAAGTGATACTGCAACAGCCCCTGCTAAGGGGGAATCAAATCATTGATTATATGTTACTTATACGCTTTAACATTAAATTTTCAGACTAATCAAATGCAGGAAGGAAAAATATAATGTTTTTTTTGAGATTTATACAATTAGTGATTCTTTTTACATCAATCTTTCTTCTTTTTTCAGTAATCAGCTGTCAAAAGCAGGAATTTACGTATACGCCGGATATTTATATTAAAGACTGGCTGCTCTGTGGTCCTTTTCCTAACTGCGAAGATTGTTCCCTTATAGACTATAAACACAGTGAAAAATGTCGAGGATTTTATACGGATTATCTTGCAGCGATTGGCGGTGAAATAAATGCGCTGCCAGAGGCAGGAATGATCATTACAATTCCAGAAAAGAATGAAGAGCGTCCATGGTTTCACTATCATTCAGAATCCGATCTTATTCCCTTGAATGATATCTTCTCACCCAATGATATGGTAGTGGCCTATGCTTTTTGTAATGTTATCAGCCCTGAAGCCCAAAAAACAATTCTCTCCGTGGGTAGCAATGATGGCATTCAGATTTTTCTCAACGGACAAAAGATCCATGAGAATCATCCCCGTAATGGTCGCTGGCTCCAAAAGGATAACGACTATGTGCCGGTGGCGTTAAAAGCCGGACCGAATCGTCTTTTGATCAAAGTCGATGAAGGAGGCGGCGACTTCGGTTTTGTTGCCCGATTTTTAAATTATGATTCAACGCTGGCGGGCATTCGCAAAAATATTGAAAATCACAAAATCCTCACACTCGTATCTTTTGAAGATACGCTTGTGGCCCAATTTGGACAGCCTTTTAAGATCTCGACGCTTAATCCAAAAACAGAAGCAAAAGTCGAAATCATTCACGATAAAGCAGGTAAATTAGCAGAACAATCGGCCCCTCCCGGAACAGAATTAAAATTTCCAATAGCGGAAATACCGGATGGTTTTTATATCGCCAGGGCCACTTTTGAAACACCTGATGATGGAACGATCATTTCTGAGACCAGGAATTTTAAAGGTAAACTCAGACGCCATCCCCCAGCAGGTATGCTAAATAAAGATTTAGTACCAGTTTTAGGTGATGGCACACCTATTTTTCCGATAGGGACTTACGGTGCACCGCCGGAAGATTATCTTCTGTTAAAATCTGCCGGTTACAACTTTGTGGTTGCTTCCAGTAAAAATTTAGACAATGTTCATGAAGCGGGGTTGAAAGCCGCCGTGCCTATTCATGGTGCAAAACCCCATTGGTTTTCTGCCGTGCGGGACTCGATCACCAAATACAAAAAACATCCGGCGGTGCTTTGCTGGATGCTCTATGATGAACCGGGATATAACCGGGCCGACCTGCTTGATATATACAAGATCTATAGTATCGCCTATGAAGCGGACCCCTATCACCCGTCTTATCTGGTCATTACGAATCCGGCTGTTTACAAAACATTTGGGCGGTGTTGTGATGTTTTGGCTGTGGACACTTATCCTATCGCTCAGGGAGATATAACGGCGGTTGGAGGAAACCTTGCCAAAGCCTATCGGGAGTCTGAAGACAATCTGCCGGTCTGGCATTGCGGCCAATTATTCAAATGGCCGGCCCAGAGAAGACCGACGCCCCAGGAACACCGTTTTATGACCTATATCACCCTAATTGAAGGGGCAAAGGGGATGTTGTGGTATACATACAAGGGGTATGGCCAATATTTACCGACAGATGATCCGGCCTTATGGGCGTATCAAAAAACCCTCTTAAATGAATTAAATGAATTGGCACCATTGTATATTGAAGGTAAAGTTGATAAGAGTATCGCTTTAACAGAGGAAAATCCAGAGATCAAGATGGTGCTTAAAAAAAGCAGGATTGGTACTTTTCTGATAGCAGCCAACCAGTCGAAAACGGATACATTTTCACCAGAATTTAAATTAAATCCTAAAATATCGGGCCAGATTTCTGTTTATGGTGAAAATAAAAATATAACTATTACCAATGGACGTTTTACCGACCAGTTCAAGCCATTGGATGTTCATATTTATCACATACAATAAATTAATTGAACCGCAAAGGCACGAAGTTTTCGCAAAGATTGTAAGGAGAACTAGTCCACGAATTACACGAATTTCACTAATTAATTATCTTTACTCTTTTATAATATTCTTAATATAATTCGTGTTAATTCGTGCTAATTAGTGTAATTCGTGGATGAAAAACTTTGCGCTATCTTAGCGTCTTTGCGTTTAGAAAAAGTAGTAATAATGAAAGCTGTTGTCTTAAAAAAACCAAAAACTCTCGAATTAACGGAAGTACCGGAATTTGAACTCACCGCTGAAAATCATGTGATGATCAAGGTGAAAGCCTGTGGGATCTGTGGCAGTGATTTAAGATACTGGGCAGGTGAAAATCCCTGGGCGCTTCATACGCTGGGAAAACATGTTGATAATCCGCCCAATATGATTATGGGACATGAGTTTTCCGGAGAGGTCGTGCAGGTTAATTCTGATAAATATAAACATCTGGTAGGTAAACAGGTCGGCGTGCAATCCTACCGTGTGTGCGGGATCTGTTCGTTTTGCAAAAGCGGACGCGAAAACCTCTGCCGCCATATGATACATATCGGTCATGCCCAGGGCTGGGAAAAAATGGCTTTTTTCCCCGGGGCTTATGCTGAATATTGTTTGGGTTGGGCTGATCTTTTACATCCGATATCTGATCATCTCTCTTATCCGGAAGCGGCCATGGCGGATATATTATGTGTTGCCGTTCACGTCGTTGGGCGGACATGTATTTATGAGGGTGCGAATATCCTGTGCATTGGCGGTGGACCGGCCGGTTTGAGCATTGCCCAGGTAGCCAAATCCAAAGGGGCCGGAAATATTTTTGTGTCTGATCCCTCTCCCTTCGCACGTCAGGTCATCGGCCATTTTAAAGAATTTACGGTGATTGATCCCGGTGTGCAAAAAGTTGAGGAAGTTCTACGGGATACGATCGGCGCGCAAAAATGTGCAGCCATTTTTGATTCCGTTGGAAGTAATGATACGATAAATTTGGCTTTGCCGCTTTTAGAGGAATCGGGCACCTATGTGAACCTGGCCGTACATCAAACACCGATGAATATAAATGCGGCCATGCTCGGTTCAGAACGAACAATTACTACTTCTTCCAATGCCTTTTATCGTGACCTGATCGAAGCTTATAGACTTCTAAATTCAGGGGAGATTGATGTAAAACCTTGGATTACCCATAAATTCCCACTGGAAGATTATCAGGAGGCCTTTCGATTATTATTAAAATCCCCCAAAGAAGCCTATAAAGTCGTTTTCGAACCGTGGGGCGTAATCTAAGGGCGCCGTATGTTTTCCACACCAAAAGGGTATAAGGTATAGGGTATAAGGTATTTTGGGAATGAGGAATTGGTGATAGTAATTTGAATATATGATTAATAGAGCAAATATTTAAACTATCATTCCTCATGGATCCTGCATGGTGTTGGTGCTATTGAAAACGGCCTTCAAATTATTTTACAGCCTTGATTTTTTGGTTCTTTTGTATCAAGTCGCAGATCCGCCCTTCGGCGGGACAAAAGAACAAATAAAAATACTTTACGCCGCGCCTGCCGGCGGGTAGGGCCTTGCGGTTAAGAAAACGTTAGTGTGACCAATAAACCAATGGAAAAAATCAAAAATACAAAATAATTTTAATTACCAATTACAAATTACAAATTACCAATTACCAATTACAAATGATTTTACCACCATTAAAAAACCCCGAAGGGGATTAACCTCGGTAGGAAAAAATGAAATTTAAAAATAAGATCATTTTAGTAACCGGCTCCAGTAGAGGTATCGGTCGTGCCATCGCCTTGCGTTTCGCCCAGGAAGGCGGCATTGTTATTGTTCACGGACATGCGCAATCCGAGGCCCTTCAGGAGAGTTTCCATCAGGTATCGGGCATAAGTCCAAAGAGCATTAAATGGGCCTGTGATTTGGCGGATATGAATGCTATCCGTCAGATGTTTAAGGAAATTGAATCGCATTTTGGGCAATTAAATATACTGGTTAACAACGCGGTTTATCAGAATGCCGTATCATTCCTGGAGATGTCTGAAGAAGACTGGGATCGTGTTTTTACGATAAATCTGAAAGCGCCTTTTTTGTGCGGCCAATTGGCAGCACATATGATGATCAAAAATGGAGGGGGCAAAATAATCAATATCGGTTCCGTACATGAATTTCACGCCCGGCGCAATTACGCGCATTATAGCACCTCCAAGGGTGGATTAGTGATGCTGACAAAAAATATGGCCCTTGAATTAGCAGAACATAATATTCAGGTTAACCAGGTGACACCGGGTGCTATTGCAACAGAACTTACCGATCCTGAGCGGCAGAAAAAATTTCTTACCGCTGTTCCTATGGGAAGGGTTGGACAACCGCCGGAAATTGCCGACATGGTTTGTTTCCTCGCCTCACATGAAGCGGAATATATCACCGGGACTTCCTTTGTCGTAGACGGCGGTTTAACACTGGGCTTTTGTGCCAGCCGCCCGGATCTTTAAAAAGAGTAATCATGCGAAAAAATCCTATTTTAAATCAGCTCTATGGTTTTGATCTTGAACCAGGACAATTAGCCATTGTGTGGCTTGGACAAAACGGATTTCTGATCAGGAGCAGAAATTGTGTTTTTTTAATTGATCCCTATTTATCAGATTTTGCCGAGCAGTGGACCTATGGATGGAAAAACGAACATATCCGGATGTCCGCGATCCCCATCCCAGCGAAAGAATTGTATGATATTGACTATGTACTCTGTACCCATGATCATGTAGACCATATTGATCCATTTAGTATTCCCATCATCGCCTTGCGGAATCCGGGTACAACATTTATTGTCCCCAGGGCAGCACACATTCGTATGCTCGGCTTATTTGTGGAAGAATCCCGGTTATGTTTAATGAAAGGAGAAGATAACCAGGGATTTGATCACCTGCGTGTACACGCCATACCGGCCGCTCATTCGGAACTAAAATATGATGATAAAAATGGTTATCACTTTCTCAGCTATATTATAGAAGTGGATGGCAAGACAATATTTCATGCCGGGGACACTATTTTATATGATAAACAAGCCGCTTATCTAAAGGAATTTTCCATTGATCTGGCCTTTTTACCAATCAACGGGAGGCAACCGGAAGAACTTGAATTTGATCCTAATTTTACGATTGAGGAAGCGATAAATTTTGCCCGGACCATTAAGGCTAAAACAGTGATTCCGATGCACTATGATATGTATACCTTAAACACGGCAAACGTCGCCGATTTTATTTCACAGGCACAGGGTAAGTTAAATTATAAGATCGCCCAGATAGGGGTTCCATTTTTGCTATAACAAGCAGCGCCTGGTACTAAATCTATGTGTTAAATAATAATATATCGGGGTACAAACGTAGCGTGCTACGTCTCTACATTTATTTGATCACCTAACTGGAATCAATGAGCCATAAATTATTTTTCGCCTCCTGCGATTTACCAGTTGGAAACAGACATCAACTTTACTAATTCAAAGAGCTATTTTAGATACAAGGATGCAAAGATAGCAAAATATTGATCGTTTTATGTCATTCTTTGTGACCTTTGTGCATTCTTAGTGTACTTTGTGGTTAATTTTAATAAACGATCCAAGAGGGTAATTAATTTACAATTCATAATTCATAATTTATAATTGTTATTTGAATGGGAAGGAAAAAGTCAATGAAATATAATTCTCACCGTATCAGCATATTTGTGAGCATTCTTGTCGTGATGTCATGTTTTTGCGGATGTATGAAAAAGGAGACGGTACCTTTAAATCAGGCACACCGGGATGACGATGGCATGCTAATCATTGACGGCGCCCGAACCTTTATTGTTGGCGCCTATCATTTGCCCAAAGCGGAAGATCCGTACCGTGTGCTAAAGGAAAACGGTTACAATTTGATTCATGTGGGTGCGAATTTAAATGCTTTGGACGCTGCCCATCAATATCAGTTAAAAACATGGATTTCCACGGGCTATATTAAGGACAATAAACGGGAGGAAGATCAGAAACGCATTGCCGGTGTGATCAACGAATTCAAGTCACACCCGTCGCTACTAATATGGGAGATTGCCGATGAACCGGCGTTTACCTGGAATTCCGCGGAACAACGTATTCAGCCCGAGCCAATGCTGGAGACGTATCAGTTAATAAAAAATAATGATCCGGAGCATTTGGTTTATACGAATCATGGCCCGGTTAACCTGATCTCAACACTCCAAAAATATAATTCATCTACCGATATTGTTGCCTGTGATATTTATCCGATAATTCCCCATGGTATTACACCCACCTATGCTTTATTTGAGGATGGAATACAGGGCGATTTATTGAATACATACCCCAGTCAGGTCGGTGAATATACGGATAAAATGCAACGGGTCATCGATTATTCAAAACCGGTATTTATGGTATTACAGGGTTTTTCCTGGGAAATGCTCAAAGAGGAGAAGGAACGAAATACAGAGATGATTTTATATCCGTCCTACGAACAATCAAGGTTTATGGCCTTTAATGCCATCATTCATGGGGCAGCCGGAATAAATTATTGGGGCATGTCCTATACGCCGCAGCCTTCAGATTTTATGAATGATCTGAATCGGGTAACCCGCGAAATGACCCGTTTACAGCCTGTTTTATCTGCCCCAAAAACCAAGATAAATATTGAAATAGTATATCATGAATTGGGTCATTCGGTAGATAGCGGCGTTGAAATATTGGTCAAGCAGGTCGATGGTAAAAGGTATCTTATTACCGCCAATGCCGATAAAAATCCGGTGCGTGTTAGTCTCCGGGGCTTAGATACATTTAATAACGCCAAAGTCTTAAATGAAAACAGGAACCTCGCCATTCAATCCGGGAGTCTGACCGATGATTATAAGCCTTTTGACGTCCACATCTATGAATTAGAGTGAATGTGGGGTAGATTCTATCGTCATTGCGAGCGTTAGCGACGCAATCTGTAAACTTTTTTCAGAGTTAATGATATGAATGTGAAATTCAGATGCCGAAGAGAGAACGCGTGTGAATGATCATTCACAATTAGTGAACGATAGTACCGATATCCATTGACCCACCAGTTGTGTATTACCTTGTTATTTATAATCTTACTTTCTTTCTACCGTTTTGGTACATTTCTTGTGTGTTTATTTTATGCAAGCGCCAGCACCGGAATCTTTATATGTTGTAAAATAAATGGAAAAAATTCTGCCGCTCGCTTCACAGACAATTTCAGGTGGTGAAAAACCAGGTTTTATTATGATCATGAAGAAATATCAAAGCACCCATGACAAATGAAATGCCAAATCATACATAAATCCCAATGACAAATGAAATTCCAAATCCCAATCACAATGTATATATACTTTATAGATGGAATCTTTCGATTTGATTGGACTTAGGGCATTGTACATTAGAAATTGATTTAATATTTGACACCGGGTATTTGACACCGGGTATTTGACATTGGGAGTTGGGGATTATTTGGAATTTGGGATTTGGAACTTGGGATTTTCCGAAAGGTTGGAGGCCGACATATTTTATCAGGAACATTGGACATTGGGATTTTGGTTGCTAGA
>CAZBBC010000108.1:0-16475 GCA_964489835.1 uncultured Calditrichota bacterium | reverse complement strand
AGTTGAGACTAAATATTGCCGGTCAGGTTGCAGAATAAATATGAATAATATTCATATTTTTATTCAATACCTACCGGAAATATTTCCTTATTTTTGCAGAATCACTTTATCTCAACTTTCAAATTGAAATCTTCGAAGACAACCTGTGATGATCGCTGATCATTGGTACCGGCTGCCAGGCCGATATCCATCGATTTGGCCAGACCGGGTAAAGCACCCGATTCTCTGGATAATATCCATTTTAAACCGTCAAAACTATAATAACCGGAAAAACGATCGCCATGACGAATCAATTTTAACCATACCGGTATGGGGTCGTCCCGATCATAATTTCTGCTCTTTGTATTATGCATAGAGCCGTCACCAAACTCATCCCACTGGGCACCGGCTCTTTTGGGCGTCGTAAACATTAAGAAGGATCCCAAACTTCCTTTGTCCAATTCACAACTTTCTGCCAGATCATTACGGACAAAAATTCCTGTACGGAACCATTCACTGACACGATCACCAAACTGTGCCACTTTTACAGTAGCTACAAAATTTCTATCAATTGCATCATTCAGATAGATGGTGCCATAGGAATCCTCAGCATGCAGAAAATCGGTACCGGCAGTAGTTATTTTAAATCGATTTTTCGCCAGATCATATTCGAATTCACATGGTTTTGCGGTCGATGAACAATAGGTCAGGAAATCTGCCATTTCCAGATTCACTTCTCGGTATGCATAAATCCTTATTTCAAGAGGAGCGTAATTTCCAATAGAGACCGCATGGTTACCTATAGGTAATAACAATGTAAATTCAACCTTATTCGATTCATTCTCCGGAATTAAAATATCTTTGGATAACATTACTTTTTGGTCGACAAAGAGATTGACCGTCTCTTTATGTTCGCCGGGTTGCACATTGCGGATTTGCACTTTTACTTTGACAGAATCTCCCGCCGGTACTTCCAGCAGAGCGGCAGACAAATGGCTATAGAGCACCGGTAATGTTTTACCCTTAATCGTTATTGTTTTGTTCGGTATGGTACCAATCGCGATCGCGTGCTCTCCTGGTGTAGAGAACTGATGCCTGAATTCAATGTTGCGATAATTATTTGCAATGACAGGAATTTTTTCTGACTGCGCTACTTTTCCATCAATATATAAATGCACATAATCGTTCCCGGTAGAGCCACGATTAAACACGGTAGCAGAAATAAAAAAAATATTTCCGGTATAATATCCATTTTCAGATTTTACCTGCAGGTCAGTGAATGAAAAATCAGGTTTAGCGGTGATAATACGTTCAGGTTCGACGACGGGTGTTTCTATGACATGATTATCCTGATAGTGATTATCCACCAGATAGCAGGCACATAATTTCATTTCTCCCTGCTTAAGATTATAATAAATGTTATCCGTCACCGTCCACCCCGAGGACATATTCTGGAAAAAGAATCCCACATTTTCATTGGTACCAGCAGGCCTCACATCATGCACCAGATTATTTCTTACCACAGATCCGGGACTTAAACCATAGACAGCAATACCCCCTTCATCATCCCTAATCATATTGGTATAGGAGACATGATTATGTTCCACCAGATGGTTGCCGTCGTTGGCTTCTTCCACGTTGGACCAACTGCCGGCAGTTATACCATAACTACCCGTATCTGAGACATAGTTGTGAGAAATAGTGGTTCTGAGGGCATTCGCTGTCCCAATTCCCCCTGCCGCCGGCCGGCAATGGATAACTTCGTTATAAGAAATGACATTATCACTAACAACATCATTGAATTTATCCGGCCATGGATCGCCGGTTACCATGATCCCTGATCCTTTTACATCACGAATTAAATTTTTACTGATCAAATTATGATAACATCCGAGACCCAATCTGAGCGCTGTCTGGCTGATATTGTGGATCCTGTTTCCCAAAATTTCACAGTTTTTTGCATATTCAAGAAAAATCGTTGCTTCTCCACCCGGCTTAGTAACTGAAAATGAAAGATTGTAGAATCGCAGGTTGCGGACCGGTTTTTCCCTGCTTCCTACGATACGAAATAGACCGGAGATCTCAGGAAAAACAATTTCTGCCTCGTTTGGATTACCTATATTTTCCTGCGGGATGTAACTAAGGATTTTTTTCTTCGGGTCAAAATACCACTCTCCCGCCGAATCAAGAAGTGCCTCAATATTCTCGATATAATATTTTGGTGGTACATTGACCATATCCTCTGCCGCTGTTTTTAGATAGGCAATATTATTTTTCTCATTTATGTGGGTAATAACGGTTCTATCCGAACTCCAACGGGAGATAATAATTATCCGGTTTGATTCCATCTCCGGCCATAATTTTATATCACCTGTTTTATAACGGAATGAGCGTGTGTCGGTCGGCTGTTCTTTTGTTCTGAAAAATCCATTATTCGGTGTGCGTGCTAATGTCTGCCGCTGACCATTGGCAAAGAGCTCTTCAACATCCGGCTTATCCAGATGTACCGTCCACTTTCCGCTCTCTCCCTTTTTCCAACCCTGAATTTTACGACCACCAGTAATAAGCGGCCTTTCCCCGGGGTAAGCGGCATAGGTCACATAATAATCTTTTAACTTATGCAATTCAAAAGCACCGGTCGGTAGATCCGTTTCCACCCGTTCCCCGCCATCCGGGAAAGAAAATGTCAGGGTATTTTCCAGGATATAAGTTCCCTCTCTTATCAGAACAAGAATATCTCTCCCGCTGCCATAGGTATGTGGGGAGGGGCGAAATCGTGGATCAATCGCCTTGCTTTTAATTTTATAAATTTGATTTTTTAACGCCTGGACAGCCCATTTCGCCCGCTCGATAGTGGCGAACGGCCCGTCTGATTGCTTGTCGTTTGGTTCAGCCAGTTTCCCGCTCCATTGATCATTACCAATCGCAGAAACATAAAAATCAGCGGCCTTTCCGTTTAAAGTATATTTCTCCTTCTCTTTCCCCCTTAGAAATTTTCCATCAGCATGGGCAATATTGAAAGATAGAATCAGGCTGAAGATAATGATTAAATTAATGCTTCCTTGCCGTTTTACCCCACGACTGCAATCCGTTGCATACATACTGAACTCTCTCCCATGTTTTTTATTATTTTTATGCGTATAAATAACATTTAGCCAACAATCTAATTCCCCCTTACTAAAGGGGCGCTTGTAGATTTGATTTATTGGCACAATTTATCAGATTTGCATAATCTGTCTCCCCCTTGATAAAGGGGGACTAAGGGGGATATATACTCTGCTATGTTATTTATTTACATCCCCCTACCCCCCTTTGCTAAGGGGGAATAGATTTTACTTAATCGACATCACAAATGAACATTACTTAAAAACTCCCTAGTCCCTTATTTTAGCCTCGCAATTGCCGCCCCGACCTGCTCAATGGCATCCAGATGATGCTGACGATATTCTTCAATCGTCGGCCGCCACGGTGTTTGCAGAAAACCAAATAAATGTCGGGTCTGAATATGTTTTTTACAATAATCCACCGTCATCCCAAAATTTTCATCATTGGAGTGGTTGCTGGCGGTCGGGATCTGGTCATAGCCGTATTTATCCAGCTGTTTGTAAGCTTGTACCATTGTATCATCACCGAAAGTTTTTCCATAATACCAGTTGCTTTGCACGACATTCTTAGGCATCTTTTCAAGAAACAAGTCCGGATAATGCCAGAGATAATCCGACCAGATCCAGGGGCGTGCATCGCTTTTTTGTACTTCATCGCACAGGAAAAGAAAATCGTGCCACCACAGATCAAACTGACGCACGAGCAGATACTTGTAATATTTTTGGTTTTTGGTGTCTTCTTCATCCATACCAAGATGAAAAAAACGTGGTTTGTCAAAGATATCATTGACTTCCGCGATCAGATCGGCACACACTTGATAATACTTTTCCGTTGACAGACATCTTGAATATTCTCCCAACCAGGCATCATGTGAAGAGGCGAAATTGAGTTTGGGGATTGGCTCCAGTCCCAGTTCCCGAATTTTTTTTAGTTCGTCTTTCAATTTTTTTACAGACCAGGCGTTTTTTACGGCAATTTCCGGATGGCTTTTATATTGAACACCATCACCCAAATCAATAACAACCATATTTAAATGATGCGCCGCCATTTTATTTAACAGATCATTCCACAGGTTTTCATCAAATCGAAGATAGGGGCGATAACTACGCATCTCCTTCCCGGGAGCATCCCAGTCTTCCCACATGTTAAAACTGAGGTGCAACAGGTTACCCCAAATGATTTTTTCTTTTTGTTTTGCGAGTGTAATTCCGGGTAATGTGGCTGCCAGGGAGGCTGCGCCAATGGTTTTAATAAAATATCGACGATTAATTTTATTCATACAAAGACTCCTTTTCCTTTTTTCGTAGTGTAAAGATTAGCCACCACGCCACGGCCTAGATCCCGTTCTACGGGATAGTCGGGCAGGCCAGAGTATCTAGGCCCACCCTTGGGTGAGCGACGGCATCTGGCCATTTAATATATACAATGTTAAATCGCTTTTACCACGAAGAGCACGAAGCACACGAAGTTTAAATAAAATTATAGATTATGTTTAATTTTCTATAAAAATAATCTATATAATATCTTCGTGGACTTCGTGGTTAAATAAATGTTGACATTACTTGACGGTTTGCACCGTTACAGGGCCCAGAAGACCGGCAGGAGAAAGTTCGCTATCTGGTGTAAATGGATTAATGAGACACCAAGTCTGGCGTTCTTTTTCAGGAAGACGACTATCGCCGATAAGACGATTGGCCCAGGTATTTACCACGGATATCTCCACGCTGTTTTTCCCTGTTTTTACCGCATCGCTAATATCAACCGTCCAAGGGGCTATCCAAACACCACCGACCTCTAGTCCATTAACCCTCACTGTTGCCAAAGCGGAAGCTTTTCCCAGGTTCAGAAGAACAGATCGAGCGGTCAATTCAGGTAATTCAAAATGATTTTGGTAAACAGCTGTTCCTGAATAGTATTTGATACTGTCGTTGGAGGCAATAGTCCAGTCGTATAATTCTTTCATTTCAACAGGGTTAACCGGACCTCTTTGAGAAACATCAAATATCACACACCAGGGCCCGGATAGCGTTGTCACGGTTTGGGGTTGCGGAAAGTTGACTTCAACACCGCCAGCAACAGGGTCCCGGCTTTCTTTTTCAAAAACGATAAATGCGCTCTGCAGGGCTTGCAGCTTCAAGGGCACAGTGGTTACACCGTCATGCTCCTGGAATGCAGGCAATTCACGGATGGAACCGGAAATCGCATCCCACAATTGCGGTTTCATCCCCTGTACTCGAAAATCGGGAGCAATATTGATTTCAACATTACTCTGGTTGGTCAAAAAATAAATATGCAACCCGGGCATACTGCGATGGGTCCATAACACCGGCTGATCATCCCCCATATCAAGATCTTGGGTTAAAGCGATCTGATCAAAGAGTTCTGACAATTCAAATCCTTCAGCGACAAGACCTCTGCCATAATGATGCAACCGTTTGCCATTTTCAATGGGTGCCGCCCATAATTTATCAGCCAGTAACTTTACCTTTCTGTCACACTCGGGATAATTTTGCAGACTGGGTGATTTTTCAGGTTTGGGGCCTATAATGATACCACCTTGCTTGACCAGCTGTTCAATTTTTTGGAGCACTCCCAGACGCATGGTTTTCAACGGAGGAAGAACCATGACCCGATAACTCATACCATCCGGTAACACAAACCGGTCATTTTTAACAGCCAATCGATTGAGAATCACTTCTGCATTGATATAGTCATAAGAATATCCCTGTGGCAATTCAGGATCCCTGATACCCGTCATGACCGGTGCATTTTCTCCGATGAAATAACAGACATCAGCCACATAATTCCCCTGTTGTAGCATGTGCTGACAGCGCCTCAAGTAATCAAAATATGATTTGGCCTTTTTAAACCAGGTATTGTGCCGGTTAAATTCAGTACTGAACCAGGCATTGACCCCTGGCTTTCTCCTGTCATCGGGTTGATGTATATTGACGTGCAACACCAGATGGTTGATGCCTTCCGTAAAGCTCCAGTCTCCTCTTTTTTTCAACATAGCCGGATACCGGCCAAAGGTATTACCTGAGGCGGTAAAGGCCTCGGCGGAAGTGATCGGTTTTCCATAAATATGTGCGGCTGAAGAGGCTGCTTTGCACTCGATATTGCCCAGTGAACCTTCATTCCAGAATTCACCACTGACAAGATTGGACTGGCCGCCATACATCAAAAATTCGGACGGAAATCCCCAGTGACCATAATTTTCCAGCCAAAGATTTAAATTATGCTCATTGCTGATTTCCCGCAATCCGCCTACATATTTATAAGCAACCGCATCTGCCACCCATCGACGCAAGTCCCAAAGGAAGCGTTCTGACTCTTCCACACTATTGACAATCCTGCCCGAAAAAAGGGGAAGGTATTTTACAGGATTATAACCAAACTTTTCTTCAAATTTTTGTTCAAAACCATCGGTCCAGTTTTGGGAACCCATCTCATAGCTGTCGGCGATGACATACTTAAACGCACTTTTGCTCTCTTCAGGGATCCGCTTGAGGAGTTCTCCAATATAGTGCTGGAAATGAAATCGTATCAACTCGCGATTCGCTTTGTCAATTTCATAACCTTTTCCCTGTGGTGCGGCCGGTGAATTTTTTGTTCCCGTAGGCGTCATACCAAAACGCAAAACCGTCCATTCACCTTCAGGGACTTCCCAGGTAAGCAAACCGGAGGTATCCATTTTTTCCGAAATATCAAGTACATCACCGGCAGCCACTTTCAGGTGTTTATCAACCACCTCTTCCTGTACTTTCCAGAGATAGCTGCCCCAGGCCGGGAATGGTGTGGGGTGCATTTTTCCCAAATGTTTTTCGACATATTGCTCTAAAATCACCGCTTCAGAAATAATAATTTCGGATAAAACCACTTCCTCTATACCGTTTGAAGGATTTTTTATAATCAATCTAAAGCGATTGGATGGTGTATTGGGTAAGGATATGGCAATGGGAGCAAATCTTTCAGCACCGACACTGACATCCGTTTTACTCCTGTCAATCACAAAGACTTTAACCGAAGCAAACTGCCCTCCCAAAAAGGCCTGCAATTCACATTTTATCTTGAATACGCTTTTTGCTGGTTTTAATATCAGACTTTTGGCATTGATCTGCTTTTTAGATTTAAAATCTATGGTATACCCCTTTTCGTCGACATCAAAGAGGAAAACAGTTGTCGTATCGCCATCCAGCATATGTTTAACCCCATCCATAGACGGAGTGACCGAAATTTCAGTATTGAATAAGGTCAATTTATTTTTTTCTATTTTCAACGCTGGATAGGCCAGGACATGGGTATCCATAAACTCTTTATTGGGTTGAGGCAAAAGTATGCTCACTTTTCCCGGACCTTTTATTGTCACTTCCGAATAGGTCAGGTAACGCATCGCCATTTCAGATTTTACCCATGGCCCTCCCGATTGGCTCCAGCCCGGACAATTAAAAGATCCGATATCCACGCCGATTCGTTTGCCTTCATTGACAGCATGTACCATGCACTCCCACCACTCTTCGCTGAATAAGGGAACCGGGCCATCTACTTCGGGCGGATTGATATTGCCTATAAAGGCAGCCCCAATACCGGCTTGTTTCATTGCTTCCAGGTCCCTGGTGATTCCCTCTTGTGAGATATCATCGTTGATCCAATACCAATAACACCACAGGTTATTACTGTCACGGGGGGTGATAAAACCGGCTTGGATCTTTTTAATATCCGGGGTTGACTGGTTGGTTGAACTGCTACAGCCGAAAATAGTTACACTCGATATTACCACTAATATCATCATTTTAACTAGCGGAATTATTTTGACCATTATAGAACCCTTTATGCTATTGTATCCAAAAACTTTGTTTTTTCCGCCGCGGCGGATCGCCGGGGCGATTAGCAAAATTTTTACCAACTCGGATATTTTATTTCTCACGACGCAGCGACGCAACAACATTTTTAGAACATATATTACGTGGATTTATTTATATTTTGGTTTTTAATTCGTAAAAATTCGTGTCAGTCTGCGCCTGATCCGGCTTCGACGGAAAATCCGTGGACTATTTTTTTTGTTTGCAGCCAACAGCTGCGGTATGGTATTAATACCGTTATTTTTTTCATTTGAAAAAGAATAACCGCCGGTATCTCCTGTTCCGGCGTTCCAAAGTCACCGAAATATTTGCTCTATTTTAATATAACCTTTTCCAGTGCTTCTAACGTTTTTCCTTTTGTCTCCACGAGAAATTTAATAAAGAAAAACAGGCTGCTAATCGTAGCAATTGTATAGAAAACAAATATGTATCCGATACCTAACGCACCGACAGCGACAGGAAACAGGAAGGCCGTTAGTGCATTAAAAAACCAATGTGAAAAAGAACCAATAGCCGATGCCCTGGCCCGGATATTATTGGGAAACATTTCCGCTAGAATCACCCAAATCACCAGTCCCTGTGAAGTGGCAAAAAAGGCTACGAATCCAATCAGATAAATTAGGACCAGGTATCCCTCAAAATCCTGATTTAAAAAGGTGATAGCAAAAAGACCCAGGAATACCGGCATCCCGATGGCACCGAGTATCAGCAAAAATTTTCGACCCAGTTTGTCGATAACCGACATCCCAATTAATGTAAAAATTAAATTCGTGGCACCAACTATTACCGTTTGCATGAGTGCCGCTTCATTTCCAAAACCGGCTGATTTAAATATGGACGGCGTATAGTAAAAAACGACATTGATTCCGGTGAATTGATTAAACATACCCACGGCAATTCCGATTAGCACCAGACGGAGATAGGGTTTTTTAAACAGGACCACACTCTTGGCGAAGATTTCTTTATCGATGGATTGTGTGATTTCATCGATCACTTTCTCCGCATCAGCCATATGATTTACTGACTTTATCACTGACCGGGCTTCATCGATACGACCCATCTTGACCAGCCAGCGGGGACTGGCACTAACAAAAAATAGCAGGATAAAAAAAGCCAGTGCCGGAATTCCTTCCGCTAAAAACATCCAGCGCCAATTGTTTTCGCCCAATCCGACCAGCAAATAATTGGAAAAGAATGCGGCCAGAGCGCCAATAACAATGGCCAACTGGGTGAGAGCGACCATACGCCCCCTGATTTTCGCCGGTGAAATCTCAGAAATATACATCGGGGACAAAACCGAAGCACCGCCAACTGCCAATCCACCGATAAATCTAAAAGTTACAAAAACAGTTAAAGAGTTGGCGATTCCACTACCAATCGCTGATATAAAGAAAAGAGCAGCCATCACCTTTAACATGTTCCGTCTACCGTATGCGTCTCCGGGTTTCCCTACAAAAAGAGCGCCAATCACGCATCCGGCCAGCGCTGAACTCACCGCATAGCCGAGTAGAGTATCACTCAAATTGAAATATTCGGTAATGAAGGGTATCGTACCGGAGATAACGGCCATATCAAAACCAAACAAAAACCCACCAAGCGCGGCAACAAAACTGTATACGTATAATATGCGTTTCAAAATATTTCCTTCAGTTAATCATACAAAAAAACCGCTGAGAACGCAAAGCACGCAGAGAGTCAACAACACAGAAAAAGTCATTCACCTTCATTATAGTTGTTAACCAATCTCTTCAAGCCATTCTTTAATTGCAAAACGTTAAAATTTATTAGCAATCCAACCTGCCTGTCCGTTATTTTTAGATAATTTATAACCTGGGCCTGATCGATTGCTGTTAACTGACTTACGGCTTTGCATTCAACTATAATTCGATTATCAATCAAAAAATCGCATCTAAATCCAACATTAAGTAAAACATCTTCATATTGAACCGGAAGGGCCTTTTCTTTTTCAAATGGAATATTTTTTCTGTGTAATTCGTAAGCCAATGCGGCTCGATAAACTGATTCCAATAATCCGGGACCAAGTCTTCAATGGATTTTTATGGCCAAACCGATTACAATATTTGTTAATTCATCAAGTTTCATTCTAGTTTTAGGCATTAAATTCAGTTTCGCTAAAATATCAAGCAATCTTACCTTAACTCTCTGCGTTTTTTGGCGCTCTCAGCGGTTTAAAGTTCTCGTTTCATATAAAATTTTTTAGTAGTAAAGATTCATAAATGTATCATACATGGCTTTAATATTTTTCAGGGGGATATCCGGTCCTATCTCGCCGCAAGCGATGATGCCGCCGTTAGGTCTTCCCAGATGATCGACCAGATCAAGAATATGAGACTTAACCTCAGCAGGTGTTCCAAAAGGCATGATTTTCTGGCGATCCAGATCGGTTCGGAAACATACTTCTCCGGCAAATTCTTTTTTTAACACGTCAATACCAACGACAACCGCCTGGCAATTTAACACATCCACCCCTATTTCCAGAAGGTCTGGAATAATATCGATGATCTGGCCGTCAGAATGATAGTGTATATCTAATCCTGCACTTTTTACTTTTTCAAACATTTTTCTATAAACAGGCTTGAAAATTTTACGCCATAATTGCGGTGAAATCATAAGCCCATCTTGTGTACCCCAATCATCGGCAAAATGCAGCCCGTCATACGCATGAGCGAGCCAGCGGTCAATCCATTTCAGATTAAATGCCAGGAGATCATCCACAAGCCGCTCAATTTCAACAGACGGGAAAGCCAGATCCATCAACAGGCTCTCCATTCCCCGAAGCTGTTGCATTTGCTCGAAAAATGTGATCCAGGCACCCCTGGCATAATAATCTTCGCTAATTCCTGCCATATGCCCGCTATACTGACGTGCTTTCGGAGGACCTGCGCCAAAATCAGGCCATTTATAATTGGCATATTTGCCCCAATCATCCAGGGGAAATTCAACAGGAATTCCGCAAATGCCTTCCATTTCCACTTTCCACAGGGTTCCGAAATCATCATAATTCATTCCTGCTTTATAAAGCGGCGGATACTCTTCCCTTATCATATCTGGTAAATAGGCCCAGCCAAAATCTTCATGCACGGTTGTCAGAATATCATTTAATGCTTCGCCGTATTTCAACTGTGCTGCCGGAAGAATGGCATGAGAGATGGGCGCTCGATCCGGCCAGTTGAATGTTATCGCTTTTTGAACACGTTCGCGACTTTTCATTCATCAAACCTGAGTCTGTATGTCTCGATCGCATGATGACCGATATGAAATTTAAAGCGTCCTTTTTGTATATTTATTTTTTCCCCTTCTTGTTCTAAAATATTCGTGTGCTTTGCTGATTTTATGGATTTAAAAAAGGTGATCGTAACATCCGTATCCTTCCCATCCGTTTCATAACAGCGTAATATTATTCCTTTTCCATCTTCTGCTTTTTTCAGAATTGACATCAACACATTGGGGGCTGAAACTTCTAGAAAAGACTGGGAATCAGAAAGACTGCCGGTTGTTGATTGCCCGTGTAAAACCATGAGCGGTGTATTGTGTTCCCAGCCGAAACGTGTTGCTTTATTTGACACCACTGTCCCTTCATGAGTACGGATAGCAAATCGATAGGTATGTTTACCTTCTTGCGTAAAGTAGAGTTGCGGATCGCCACAACTGAAAACACTCCGCAAAAGAATGGGCTGAATAACAAAATCGGTTTCCAAAAGTAGTGGATCTTTCAGGGCGATACGTTTAAATATCCTGGATTCTCCGCCGTAAGACATGGCAAAATTACTTTCTTCCATTTCCCCTTTTATGATTCGCGCGTCATGGAACCGCGGATCAAGCCTGTCTTTTACATCAAAAGGTGTAACCTCAGTGGCTAAGGTTATCCCCATTTTATCATTAGAAAGATCAATCCAATTGTTTGTTGCTCTGACGGTCGGGTGGCTTGCTTTTGCTGACGGGCTTTCTTTCCCGTATTCCACTTCTCCGAATGGAACTTCATAAGTCAGGCGGGGGTTTTCGATTTCAAATGGAAAAGTGGCGTTGACCTGAATTTTTTTTTGTCCGTTCCAATTCAGAGTAGTCTTGAGATCAATCCTCGGTAATGTCGCATAAAGGGAAATTTCCTGGATTCTTTCAGAATTTATAATGGTGCCTTTTATCTGAACCGTTGCTCTGATCGGGCCCGATTCCGTTAACTCTATAGAAACCGGTTTTCCTCCCATGCGCCACCAGTGATCGGTAAATTCTTCACCTTCATCGACACCCAGATTTTCGAGTGCAATCAATTCATTTCCCTGGTATTTGGCAGTATTTAAAATTTCACGATTATTCAATTTATCAAAAATGCCGGAGATGCCGCCCGATTGGGCATCAATATTAATCTTGAAAAACCGGTTTTCCAAAGTCGAACGATTAGCTGTAAGTTTTTTTTTGGTATGGTTTGACCCGGAAGTAAGATAATAAGTTGCGTAACCCAACGAAGGAATATCCGCTTCAAAAATCACTTGTGCCCGGGAAATACTGCCATCAGCGTGCATGGCCAGAACCTTAATTTGTGAAGGAACCTCTTTTCCTGATCCATCAAGTAAATGCAGTTCAGTAATACCTTGCTCGTTAACAGAGGCCACATAATCGACAATATCTGATCGTTGCCAGGCAAGACTATTAAAAACAGTCAGGGGAATTCCTGATTTATTGAAGGCAATATGAGAAACCAATGTACGCAATGTATTTAAGCTTAAATCATCCGCCAGACGAAACGTTTCCCGCGCCCTGGCCAGCTTTACGGCATCACTGATATCCCCGTCGGTTCCGCCCCAGTTATGTTCATGAACCCAAAGTTTGCCTTTCCATACATTATCAATGGCAAACTTTGGATAATCATAATCGGGCGACAGCAGATCATTTACCGCAGAAAATTTCTCCGCGATCGTGACCAGTATTTCAGCGTGCCGGGTGAGCATAAAGGCGTCATTTTCTACCGACTGGGTCCCTGCCCACCAACAGGGCAATTCCCCGGTCATTGTTTGAATTTTTCCGTTACCTTTCTTTAGAGCGCTTTCAACCGCTTTAAAATATTCATCAACAGATCCGATTTTCACTTTAGGATAACCAAACACTTTGTTCCAAAGTTTTGCATTTTGCCCTACACGGGGATCAGGGATCGAGCAATCAGAACCATCGGCCATCATAATGACAGGTGGAAGATCCCATTCGTTATTATGTTCTGTTTCCTGTTGCACAAAATCTTTAAATTTTTTGGCAGCTGTTAGAAAAGCATCGGTGCGCAGGATTTGGCCGGCACTGTAATCTCTGGGACAACTGGTAACCAATACATCAGAACCATCGGGGGCCTGCCAGCGGAAAATATGCGGTCCTACATACCCGGTTACATTAAGATTATTCTCAGGCCTTAAAAGGACCTTCCAAATGATGAAATTTTTTATGCCGGCTTTGAATAATATCTGCGGCATTTGCAGCGTGTGCCCGGGCTCATCAACGTTCCATGCCATCTCTGTATTGATGCCAAAGGTATTCAAAAGCCAGCCTTTTCCAAAGTATAAATTTCTTACAAGACCTTCCCCTCCTAATAATAGCTCACTCGGGCCAAAATAAAATCCGCCACACTCTAAAATATTTTTGTGCAGTAAATCTCTTACTTGTTCAATCTGATCAGGATAACGACGTAAAAATTCCTCAAGCACAAACACATCTTCTTCAGAAAATTTAAACTCAGGTAAATCTTTAAGAATAGTGATAGATTCCGATATGGCCTGAATATTTAAATTTGTACTGACTTCTGGTGTAGCCGGCCATGACAAATCTGCATGAGAATGAGGGACAATGTAAACCTGAAGATCAGGATATTTTGGAAGACTTGGACGATCTGTTGTCACATGAATTACTTTGCTCGTGCTGCCGTCCGTTAATTTTAAATCGACATTTATTTCTTTTCTTGCGTCGGATAAATCCAGATCTGATTTTGCGATTAACCATACCGTTTCACCAGGCTTGATTGTATCATAACTCGTACGCGTATTTTTTCTTTCGTCGCCTGGTAAAACATCCAAAAACACCGGTCCGATGGGATTTTTTGTCGGATTGTGGGCAAGTACTGAAAAAATATCCGTAATTGATGTTTCAGATGTCCCTTTCGAAATTGATGAAACAAGTGGCTCTGTAAAAAAAAGACGGTTTCCTAAGGTGTTAAGATCCTCAAATCGAGCGTATAACCACCAACCTCCACCGATCTGGTCAACTTTTGCAAGCAGCAGATTCTCTCCTTTTTGCAGGGAAACCGGAATGAAATCATCGTCCGGGCCACCGGCCCTCGGTTGGGAACAAAAATGTACCAGTTTGCCGTTAATCCAGACTTTCAAACGGTCGTTACTGCCTGTTTTTAACAAAGCGTAGGTTTCCCGGTCACATTTGATCACGGCAAACGCATAAGCAACATTCATTTGATTGGGTTGAAGGTGCTCGCGAAAATCCAGCTTACCTGAATTATCCGCCTTTATTTTCCGCCACGACACCTTCCCTGACGGAACGGATGTACTGGAATGATGGATAGAAGAAGATGGGATTATATTGGTTTCACCCCCATGTTCAATTAGGAAATCCGTATCAATACCCTGTCCCATTTCATTTGAAAAAGGGCCGCATACGAGCCAATCTTTTATAAAGGTGTTTGATTTGAACTCGATTGATTCTACTTCAAAAGCAGAGACATTATAGGCCAATAAACACAAAAAAAAGGCAAATATAATTCTCTTCGATTTTTTTGACAAACAAGAACTTTGTCCGCTCATTGCGTATTCTCCCTAATTACTTTTATTTGCAATGGTTCATTTGTTCTCCTGGTAATATGAGACTTTTATTTCATTCTTTTGCAAGTACCAAGCGTGCAGGTTGTATTTGATCGTTATTGTGCCCCTCACAAAACCGACCGAACTTTACTTGATCTCTGGCGGCTTGATGGGCAGTTAAGTTCACTATTGAAAAAGAATAACCGCCGGTATCTCCTGTTTTTCCAATCCGGCACCCTGAATGGTAACTTTTAAATCATTTCCGGCTCCTGTTTGAAAATAAGTAACCTTGATAGGATGGAATCCCTTTTGTAAAGTGATACCAGCTTCCACTTCCTTCATTCCATGCTCACCGTCGTTATTAATAAGCAGATTATCATTGAGATAGAGTTTACTACCGTCATTAGAAATTGTACTTAAAGTATAATTTCCTGTCTTTGGGATGTAAAGATAACCTCTAAATACAAACCCGTAATGATTATCTCTAAGTTTTAACGATACGCCAAAACGAGAGGCTATACCTGATTTAACCGGTATTAAGCTGTTAAAATCAGGCAGTTTTTTCCAATCACCTTCATAATAATCGTATTTAAGACCTGGTTCAAGTGTACCAAAATCTTGAATCTTTGGTGGATTCACTTTTACAAATGTAGTTTTGCTGGTTGCACTTACTGGTTTGCCATTACTAAAGATTCGTGCAGATACAGTCGTTGTTGCAGTGATGTTAATCTTCTCCTGGTAAAGGGGTGAATTTGTGACCGGTTCCGAGCCGTCAAGGGTATAACGTATGTTTGTATCATTACTATTTGAAGATATCGATACTTTCATATTATCCCTGAAAATTTTTGCTTCCGCTCTAATTTCAGGTGGCACTACAATATTTGGAGATCCGTTTATATCCAATACCACAACCGTATTAATCTCATCTAACGCCTCTGCCGGTACACTAATGACCAGGGCATCATTGTTACGTTTTATATCTAACTTTTGTTGCGGATTAGCAAGCAAGTGAGCACTATGTGCTCGGTTTAAAATCCCGGGTACAACAAGTTTACCGTCATTTGGCCAATTAAAGACATGCAGGTAGAGTCGAGTACCGCCGTAAATAGTTCTTTGTGTGCAGCGCCCCCAACTCAGATTTTTGAATGGACTCGCCTGCGTGCCGTAAATCGATTCGCTGTATATTTTCATCCAATCACCCATTCCTTTGAGTCGGGTGATGCTCTCATCTGGAAATCGACCTTTGGCAGTGGGACCTATATTGAGTAAAAAATTACCGCCCTTTGAGGCAATGTCCGCCAATTTTTGCAACAGATCTTTTGTAGATTTCCAATGAGAATCGTTTTTATTATAACCCCAGTGATCATTCATGGTCATGCAGGTTTCCCAGTCCATGCCGGGCAAACCTGTTCCAGGTATCTCCTGTTCCGGTGTTCCAAAGTCACCGAAATATTCTCCCCCTTTCGTCAACCCCGCCATACCGGCCCGACCTTTGTCGACACGATTGTTGATTATGATGTTCGGTTGCAGGTTCTTAACATAAGAGTACAATGCCTTGCCATATGCGTGATCCCATGAATTTTCCCACTCCCCATCAAACCATAGCACGCCAATGTCGCCATAGTTATTCACTAACTCTGCTAATTGATTTTTCATATAGGTTACATAACGGTCAAAATCGGCGTTATCTAATGGTCTATCTTTTTCCTCCCACTTGCGA
>CAZBBC010000107.1:3321-16618 GCA_964489835.1 uncultured Calditrichota bacterium | reverse complement strand
GGACTAGAAGATGCGGTAACAGATGCCCAGGCCGGAACAGTGATCAGAGAGCATATGGCTCCTTTTTTCCGCAAGGGTGATTATTATCAGGGTATTAAGTCAGCACTAGAGATACTTATTCTGGCCGCTGAAGGTAAATATAAGATTCCCATGGAAGAGAAAAATAAAAGGCGCGAGGGGATACCGATCGGTATGCTGATCACTTTTTTTATTATTTTTATTATTATCTCCCGGATTGCACGGGGAAATCGTGCCACCGGGTACGGTTCCAGGCGCCGTGGTTCGGGTTTTGGCGGACCGATCATATTCGGCGGCGGCAGGGGCTCTGGAGGTAGTTTCGGCGGGGGATTTGGTGGTGGTTTTGGCGGTATGTCCGGTGGCGGGGGAGCCAGCGGGGGCTGGTAAAAAAACAAGCATATTCTCAAAGAACGTAAAGGAGAATGAAAACATCGTGTTAAAAGTTGCATGAAAATTGGATTATAAAAACGAAACCACAGAGACCACAGAGAATCTCTCTGTGTACTCAGTGGTTAATTATACGCTGTATAGAGAATTATGAGATAAAGAATGAAAGTTTCCACGTTTTTTAGTAAAGAAGAAAAGAATAAAATTGTACAGGCTATTAAAGAGGCTGAATATCAAACCTCCGGTGAAATTCGTTTGCATCTTGAATCGCGGTGCAAAGGAAATACTTTGGAACGTGCGGTACAAATATTCGAAAAGCTAAAAATGCATGACACCCGTTTACGTAACGGCACGTTGATTTATATGGCGATAAAGGATCGTAAATTTTCGATATTCGGGGATAAGGGAATTAATGAAATCGTTCCTGATAATTTTTGGGAAGATGTTAAGGAAGAAATGGGTCGGTTTTTTATAAAGGATCAATTTGCCGATGGCGTTAAACGCGGGATATATTTAATCGGTGAAAAATTGAAAGAGTTTTTTCCTTATCAGGAGGATGATGTGAACGAATTGCCTGATGATATTTCTATCTATGAATAATATGCAATATATTACGCTATCCTGGATATTTTATTTCTCGCCCGTCTGCGCCACGTCTACGCCGGGCAGGCCGGGCAGGCAGCGGCGCAGCGATATTTATAGAACACGGATGACGCAGATTATCCGGCGCAGCCGGACACGGATTAAAAGAAAAATAATAATAATCTTTAAATGAAATCCGTGTCAATCCGTGAAATCTGTGGACTATTTTTTTCTTTGTTTGTCCCGATTCATCGGGACGCTATGAATAGATTAATCTAGGCTGATTCGTCTAAGAAATTATCTACTAATTCATCAATAAAAAATGCGGTTTCGGTTAGAAATCGTTCCGAGGCGCAACCACGCTTGGAACATTGATTACAGCTGATTTTCAAATTGCATTTTACCTTTTTTTTATGAATATCTTCAAAAGTTTCAACCACTTCAACAAAATCACTCTGAATATTATCATGTTTTTCCACCAATTTGGCAAGAAGTGAAAATTTTATTTTTATCATTTCATTCAGATGCTTGATCCTGCCCAGAAATTGTCCAAGGGCGCTTTGCCAGATTTTATGCGCCTTCTTTAGCAACTCCGGATCAATATCCTGCATTACACCCGGACGTAATCCCTCCTTCCCGATATTTTTAAGATCGAATATTTGTTGAATAATATCCTGAATATGAAACAGGTCTTTCAATTTTGCCGGACTGATATTGGCATTTATATCGTAAATCTGTAACTCAACGGCTTTTTTAATATCTGTAAAGGCAGGAATGGTTTCTTCAATTTTCTTTTTTGTTGAATCATCCAGTTTTAGTGCCAGATTTTCGATGGTTCGTTCGGCCTGTTCTATTGTTTTAATGGAAATATTATATTCATTGATCTGTGTAAATCCCAAAGATTGGAAAATGATATCGAAATAAGCATTGATCGTTTGTTCCAACTCTTTCAAACGTGTCCACAGGCGTTCACTTTCATCATGAAAAGTACTATCGACCTTTTGCTGAATTCTATCCAGCGGGTGATTGCTTAAAATGTCGAGAATCGATTTGAAAATATGATGCGGTGTTGAATTATCATTTACCAATGAAAAAATGTCTTCCAGACTTAATATATTGTCTGCAATCGATCGGATCTCCTGCTTGGGATCGCAGTGACAGTTGGCCAAAAGAAGGACATGTTGAAAATCGGTGAGATCTTCCTGACATTGATCAAGCAAAACCATTCTCTGGCGGTTAATCAATTCGTTGAAATACTCTGCAACAGTGATTTTCTGATATTCAGGATCAGAGGGTTGATTGCCATTGAGTTCAGTAACAGAGGTATGTCGGAGATCATCACGTTTCTCTATCATCTGGATAAATTCTGATAGAATAATAAACTGTGAGAGGATTTTATCCCGCGGGGCCGTTTTAACAGCCAATTCAACAAAGTCTGCTAACAGAGAAGGTTCCAGATCTGTCAGTATATTGTAAACTGCCCGGCGGATTACTTTATCCTCATCAGCGAGTTTATGGATTAAAGACAATTGATAATCGCTGTTGTTTAGATGTTTTCTGGACTTCTTAATTTCTGAAGCTTTTATAATGCGCTGCTTTTTTTCAAGCAGGACTTTATGGGCTTCCTTGAGTGTTTGCTGATCTTTTTGTCCTCGCCCCCTTTTTTCCAGGAGATTTATATAGGTTGTCAGCATCCGGGTGGAAACGGAAGCATTACGAAGTACTTCTCCGATAATTTCCAGGTCATCCTCGAACATTAATAGTACCAGAATGATACGAAAAACTTCCTGACGGGCAAATTCTCTTCGTTCCCGTTTGCCAAAACCAAGAACGTCCTGGAGTTCACCGATAAGCAACCAGAAATCATTTTTTAATGTTGCTTCAACCACCTTGTAATTCTTGTCACGGGCCAGGGTGTTAATAATTGAAGGGAAATGGCAGAGTGTAGCAATTTTTATTCTATTCTCTTCGTCGAGAGCAAGGGCCAGATTAAGATAAAGGTTTGTTGGAACAGGCGGTATTTTACGGAAATACCGTTCCATCACAAATCGGAAGTATTCTGTTTCATTTGTAAAAGTAAACGTGCCCTTTCTAATCAATTTAATCTCCCTCCAGGGCAAGGCTGAAGGCAGTTGTCAATTTCAGGATATCTTTATTGGATTTAATAAGACGCTGTGTCAGGACGGTAGCGATGTTATGATATATGATTGATCCAATGGTATGGTCATTATTAAGGATTGTTAAGAGTGCATCTTTTTGCAGCACGGCAAGTTTGCAGGAACGCAATGCCCGGATCGATGCCGAACGTTCCGGATTTTCTAAAAAAAGGGCCATTTCCCCGAAAAAAGCATGTTGTTTCTCTGATAGTGTGATCAGTGCTTTTTCCTGAAGGGATTCTTCACTGGCTAACGGTGAAAGAAAGAGGCTCTTCGAAATTTCTACTTCACCCTGAAGGAGAACAAACATGGAATTTCCTGAATCTCCCTCCCGGGTGATCATTTCTCCCTTTTTTACTTCGGAAACGGTCATAATATTCAATATTTTTTTAATTTGTTTTTCATTCAGATCTTTAAAAAGGGATACCTGTCTGAAAAATGGTAGTTGTTCATCAATTAAAGATTTTGACATGGCTAAAAGAGTTCTCCTTTGCTAATCACGATTAGAAAATCTTTTGAATCGATGGGCGTCTCGGAAGAGGGATTGATCCGAATATTTATACGGTTTTCTTCAGATAATCCACGACCAGCCTCTTCAAATTTTCTTCTGATAAACTGGTCCAGATAAGAATAATCATCGCTGAGAATATTACTGATATTCATCCCCTCCTGCTCTCTCCCTAATCCCAGGGGAAGTGCATTCTGTTTAACCCGGATCGTTTCTGCTAATTCGCCGTATGTTTTACCATGGAAAGTTGTAGCGATTTCCTGGCGTTTTAATTTGAACATACTTTCTTCAGAACAAAGCTGATGCACGGTCTGGGGAACACCCGGGGATAATATATGAGCGGTCATCAAATAGCCGGCATAGTCATCACTAATCAATACTTCATCCGCTTTAGCCTTTCTTATGTGAGACAGATTCTCCCGGTCAATGATATAGGCGAACACTTTCACTTTTGAATTTATCGATTTGATGGTCAGTGTAGACAGGATAGTCATTTCATCACTATGTGCCCCAAGACCGGTACTATTATCCGGCAGAAGAACCACTGCCTCGGCCATGCGGACATTTGCCCTTGTCAAGACGACTTCTTTGGAAAAATCGCCTTTTACGAACTTGATCTTTAACGAAGAAAAACGGTGTAGTATTTCAGCCACATTTTCTTCGTTGAGCTGGTTGATAAGAACAATCCGGCCGATTTTTTTCTTCTCTTTTTCTAGCTTGGATAGAATTTGTTCGGCACTATAGTTCCAGCCGCAAATGATCAGATGATCCTTAAATTTAATATCTTCCAACCCTCTTCCCTCTTTTATTTTTTGTGCAATAAAAATGGATGATATTGTTCCTGTAAATACAGACAGCAGAGCAAAACCGAAAAACATAATAACGATGCCGATAATTCTTCCGCCGACCGTTGTTGGTACCATATCACCATATCCCACGGTTGTCATGGTAACCAGAACCCACCAGAAAGCATCGCCGAGGGCGCTAAACTGGGCATTGATATTTCCTTCAATGACGGTTACTAGTAAGGCGCCAAACAAGGCGAATAAAAGGATACCCAGGATAACTTGTGAAAGTTTGTGGCGAATGATGTCGGAAAAAAATTTTAGCATATTTGACAAGAACAATGATATATTTATATTAATGTATTAAAAACCGAAAAATATGTCAATAAAGCAAATAATATTTAACCGTTTTCCTCACGTTGTGATTCAGCTGCTTGTATTTTTAGAGTCGCATACTGTGTTGATTTATATTTCAACCACGAAGTCCACGAAGATCACTAAGATCTTATATTGACTATTCTTTTATCTCGAGCGATGTTAATTAAAAGATTATATTAATATTTAAAAACTTCGTGTGCTTCGTGCACTTCGTGGTTAAAGCTTTTTATATATTCTAATTTAAACGGCCAGAGGCCGTAGCTCGCCTGAAGGACAAGCACTAGGGTCTCTGTGGTTTATCAATTGACCAGGTTAGTAAATACCTCAATATATTATTTCTTGACTTTAGAAAATATAACATCTAATATTATTCTCACGGAGAATAAAACATTGAGTGTAAGCTTATGAAAAACATAATATTGACGTTGGTAATATTACTCGTGGCGAGTGTTTCTGCCGAGATAAAAACCGTGCATAAGATCACCATCAATGGTATTATAAATCCGGTTGCCGCTGAATATGTTATCGAATCGGTTGAAAGGGCGGAAGCGGAAAAAGCCGAAATGCTGGTCATTGAAATGGATACACCGGGTGGATTGATGGTTTCCATGCATGATATCGTAAAAAGCATTCTCGGTTCCGATGTTCCAATTGCTGTCTATATTTCACCTCCGGGATCAAGGGCCGGTTCCGCAGGCGTATTTATTACTGCTGCTGCCCATATCGCAGCCATGGCCCCCGGTACCAATATAGGATCTGCCCATCCGGTAAATATGGGAGCCAGTCAGGATACATCTGCCGTAATGGAAGAAAAAATTATTAATGATGCGGTGGCCCATATCCGCTCGGTATCCGAAAAGCGTGGACGAAATGCCGACTGGGCAGAAAAAGCGGTGCGCGAGAGTGCCAATATTACCGAAAAAGAAGCACTAAATATTAATGTGATCGATTATATCGTACCAACAGTCGATAGTCTGCTTTCCGTTGTCAATGGAAAAGAGGTGGAGGTGTTGAGTGGCAAACGGATCCTGGATACAAAAAATGCCCGGATTGAAGCATTCAAAATGAACTGGCGGCAAAAGGTATTGGATATTCTGAGTGATCCGAATATTCTCTATATATTATTCCTGATCGGTATATCCGGGATATCATTAGAACTCTATAATCCTGGTTCCATTTTACCTGGAGTGGTCGGTGGCATTTGCATGATTCTGTTTCTTTATTCCGTACAAACCATTCCGGTTAATATTGCCGGTCTGTTACTGATTATTTTTGCCGCAGTGCTGTTTCTGCTTGAGATAAAAATACCCAGCTATGGTCTTCTGACCATCGGGGGTGTCACTTCTTTAGTCTTGGGGTCCATTATGCTTGTCGATAGTCCGCTTCCATTTCTGCAAATTAGCTGGAAATTAATTTTAGCAGCAACCATTACGATTACCCTATTTTTTATTTTTGCGATCGGTTTTGCCATCCGGGCACATAAGAAAAAACCAACAACCGGGAAAGAAGGGTTGGTTGGTGAAGAAGGTGTGGCCCTTGAAGATCTCAAACCGTCCGGTCAAATAGAAATTCATGGTGAAATCTGGAAGGCAATCGCAGAAGATCGTATTAAAAAGGGTCAGCCTGTATTAGTAGAAGAAGTAGATTCCCAACACTTACAATTGAAGGTAAAGCCGGTAGGTAAAAGCGAGCGGAAGTGAGTGAAAGTGAAATGAGTGGAAGTAACTAACCAAGATATAAATAGAATAAGTAAAATCATTAGTGTCCGGTTTAAAAGAAATGTTTCAATTAAGGATTTAAAAACTCATCCCCAAACCTGCGTCTAAGCCGCATTTTCAACCTTCTCTTGAAAAGAGAAGGGGCTCCCTAAAGTCCCTCTCTTTCCAAGAGAGGGATTTAGGGTGAGTTCTTTAAATCAAATCTATATGTTTATTAAATCTTTAAACCATTTGATATTCCGGTGATAATTACTAATGATTATAGTTTTAACCGGACACTCATGAAGTAAAATATTAAATTAAAAACACAGGAGGGTGAAATGCCTTTTCTTGCCAGCATCATTATTGTAGTTGTGCTCCTGATTGCCTCGGCGATCCGAATTTTAAAAGAATATGAGCGCGGTGTTATTTTTCGTCTGGGTCGTCTGATCGGGTCAAAGGGACCGGGCTTAATTATCCTGATCCCTTTTATTGATAAGATGGTAAAAACGACTCTTCGCACCGTGGTAATGGACGTTCCACCGCAGGATGTTATAACCAAGGATAATGTTTCCGTTCAGGTTAATGCGGTTATCTATTTTCGTGTGATCAATCCCGAGAAAGTGATAGTTGAGGTAGAAAATTATATTTTTGCTACTTCCCAGTTAGCACAAACCACTCTACGAAGTATTAGCGGCCAGGTTGAACTGGATGAGCTTTTAGGGGAACGTGAAAAGATCAACCATGAATTACAGAAGATAATCGATAAACAATCTGATCCGTGGGGGATTAAAGTTTCTCTGGTTGAAGTTAAACATATTGACTTGCCAATGGAAATGAAAAGGGCGATTGCAAAACAGGCGGAGGCGGAACGTGAAAGACGGGCAAAAGTGATCAATGCCGAAGGTGAATATCAAGCCGCAGAAAGATTAGCCCAGGCGGCAGGTATCATCCAGAAATTTCCGATGGCCCTGCAGCTTCGCTATTTGCAGACTTTACGGGAAATTTCAGCAGAAAATAATTCCACCACCATTTTTCCCGTTCCTATCGATTTGTTCAAGCCCTTTCTGGAACTGATGTCAAAAAAAAGTGAAGAGTAAATTCGATGCTAAAAAAGATCCTTCTATTAATATTCATTACTCTGCTAACGGTTAATGCCCAGAGTAATCTAAAAGTAGTCCGTCTGGATGCATGCAGCGAAGCATGGCTGGCTGCTGATCGTCAAAAGGCCTTTGATATCCTTTCTGCCAGAGATGCCGAGGGAGATCACCAGGTGATGACCCTTTATAATTTAGGTTATCTGTATTTTCTTCAGGGAAATTACGATAAAGCGATCATGTATTTTCAAACCCTTGTAAAAAAGGTTCCGTCGTTCCCCTATTCCTATATGCAAATTGCCCGTATTCACATGAAAATGGGCAATTATCTTGCTGCCCGGAACCATTTACAAAAGGCTCTGGACAAGGATTCCGATAATATTGAAATTCTCCATGAACTGGCTATCGTCCACCAAAAGTTAAATGAGACCGGGGAGGTAATAGAAATATTTGAAGAAATTCTGGATGAAGATGAAAATAATGTTCGCGCAACGGCCGGTCTGGCAGGCATCTACCGCAAGCAGGGAAAACTGGAGCAAGCACGGGCATTACTGGAAGATAACACTTCCATTTTTCCTGAAGGTTCCATATTATTTGAAAAGGCAAAATTATATCGTGAATTAGGTTCGGTTCAAAAAAGTCAGCAGTTTTTGATTCAGATACTTGAGGATTATCCTCATTCACCGAAATGGAGCCATATCCGGGACACCTTACGACTCAGGTATAATCTAGAGCAAATGCCCGAACCGCCTTCTCTGCCTTCTTATAAATATAAAATTGATCCTAAGGAAACCCTGGATTATAAAGTCACCTATGGTCCTATGACTCTGGGATGGTTAAAAGTAAGGATTCAAAAGCCGGAAGTTATCGCCGGCCGAACCGTATATCCGATCATTTTTTATGTGGATACAAATCCTTCCTATGGTTTTCTTTTATCCCTTCACCACATCTATGAATCTTATATCGAACCCGAAACAATGAATGCTATAAAATCGCGGCTTTATACCCCAGGGAGTGATAATTACCTGGTGCGGGCCTATTATTACAATTACGATGAAAACATATTTGAAGCTTATATTATAGATGCGGAAGGTCGTTATATTTTTATAGAGAAAGACCTGCCCCGAAAAGTTCAGGACAGTACGTCTATGTTATTTTTTGCCCGCGGGCTGGTATCAGAAAAATTGAGTGGTCTAACCACTGTCGTCATTGATGAAGAGTATAAATATGGGCGCATAAAGTTTTTAAATAAAACGGAATCTCTGGAAAGTGAAGGGAAAAAGGTAGATGCCATAAAAATATTTGCAAAAGCTGAATTTAAGGGAGTCGCCGGAATGAATGGTGATGCCTGGGGATGGTTCTCACCCAACGAAAAGGTCATCCCTCTTAAGGGATCTATTGAAATTATCATCGGATCCATTACCGTAGAGGTGGATGAAGATAAAACTGAAATACCAAATTTTCATGAATAGACAAAACACGTGCGGGAAATAGGATAAGCAATTAAAGAAGAAATTGAGGCAGGCGGTGCCTGCCTTTTTTAAAATAAAAGGTGAATACAAAAATCATGAAGAAAATAATTTATATTTTCGTTGCTATTCTATTATTTCAAGCCTGCAGTATCAATCGTTTCGTTATCCGCCAGACCGGTGAGCTTCTGTCCTATGGCGTTACCGCTTTGTATGAAGAGAGTGATCTTAAAATTGCGGAACAGGCATTGGCTTCTGATATCAAATTACTGGAGGGGATGATCAAAGGTGATCCGGAAAATGAAGATCTGCTTTTATTAACGACGCAGGCCCTGGCCGGCTATGCCCTGGGATTTGCGGAAGATGAGGAACCGGAACGGGCGAAGATCTTTTATCTGAGGGCCAGGGATTATGGGTTGCGAATTTTACAGGCGGACGATTATTTTTCAGAAAACGAAGACGGCACCCTTGATGATTTCACCCGGGCGATCAATAATCTCGATAGTGACTATCTTGAAGCCATTTTTTGGACCGGTTTTGCCTGGGGGGGATGGATTAACCTGAGTCTTGATAATCCAAGCGCGCTGATCGATTTACCAAAAGTGCAGATTATAATGCAACGGGTGTTGGAAATTGACGAGACTTTCTTCCATGGCGGTGCGCATTTATTTTTCGGGAGTGTCTGGGGCTTAAAACCAAGAATGCTGGGCGGAGATCCACAAAAAGCAAAAGAACATTTCGATAAAAACCTGCAACTGACGGAAGGGAAATTTTTACTCACCTATATTTATTATGCCCGTTTTTATGCGGCAAAAATTCTGGATGAGGATCTCTTTAAACAGTTTATTGCTAAAGTTGAAGACACCCCGGCGGACGTATTGCCGGAGTATCAATTGTTAAATATGATCGCAAAAAAGAAAGCAAAATATCTGAAAGCAAGACAAGCGGATTTATTTTAAAATAGGATTATAGCATTGGTATAAGGTATATGGTAGACGGAGATTGTAGGGGCACGGCGTGCCGTGCCCAATGAAGAGATGGCCCCTCAAAATCTGGATTTTCAGCCTTCGGGCTGTTTTAAGTGGGAAGTAAGAAGTAGGAAGTAAGAAAGCGAGAAGTGAGGGGTGAGAAGTAAGGAAAAAGAAGAGTAGAGGCGCATTGAGATGCGCCTCCTGGTATATGGGCGATTAAAAAATCGACAAAAAGTCATTAAGGAGGCGGTATGCGACGGCAGTTTATTTTAATTATTCTCGTGTTATCGGTCGGAATCGTGTTTGGTCAGACAACAATTCGATTTGCGACGGTTGCACCGGAGGGTTCCACCTGGATGAAGGTGATGGATGACTATGTAAAGGCCGTAGAGGATGCAACGAATGGTAATATTAAATTTAAAATATATCCCGGACAGGTTGCCGGCGATGAGAAAGATGTATTGAGGAAAATCCGCATCGGCCAGTTAGACAGTGGTGGTTTTACCGGTGTTGGTCTGGGTGAGATCGTTCCGGAAGTGCGGATCCTTGATTCCCCTTTTCTCTTTAAATCTTATGAGGAAGTTGATTACGTCAGTGGAAAACTGTTTGACTATTTCTCTGAAAAATTTGAAGAAAAAGGCTATATATTACTGGGTTGGGCGGAAGTAGGATTTGTTTATGTGTTTACAAATTCACCGATAAATAGTATTCAAGACATGAGTGGTGTTAAAATGTGGATGTGGGAAGGCGATCCCATTGCAGAAGCCACTTTTAAGGCCTTCGGTATTAACCCAATTCCCTTGTCAATAACCGATGTAATGACATCTTTGCAGACTAACCTGATCAATGGTGTGTATGTGTCCCCCCTTGCCTGCGTCGCAGTTCAGTGGTATACGAAAGTGAAATATATGCTGGATCTTCCGCTGGCAGATTCCAATGGGGCGATATTATTGTCCAAGAAAAAATTTAATGAGCTCAGTGCTGGAGAGAAAGAGACCTTAAAAAGATTTTCTCAGGAACATTTCGGAAAGCTCACCAATATGAGCCGCGAAGATAATGCAAAATCGCTGGATTTGCTTAAGAAAACAGGCATTGCTTTTACGTCTATAAAAGATAAAAACGATTTAAGAGGATTTTACGACTCCGGAAAAAACGCCCGGCGTGATTTGATTGGTAAATTATATGACAAGAACTTTCTTGATAAAGTGGAATTAATGATAGAAGACTATCGGGGAAGTCGTAAGTGAAGAGAGAAGAGCGAAGAGTGAGAAGTGACAAGTGAAAGTGATGATTTGGTATTTTTAGAATTGGTAACTCGGAACTGAGAATTGATGATTGGTAATTTGTACCGTGTAATTAGTAAATGCATGTAAGGTTTAGTCCCGATTGAGATAGAATCTATGAAGACGTTAGAAAAAATAAATGCCTGGATCGAGCGGACAGAGACAGCTATTCTTGTGCTTGTCCTTGGAATTATGGTCGTGTTTGCTTTTCTGCAGGTTGTCCTGAGGAATATTTTTAATGAAGGAATCCTTTGGGGAGATATCTTCCTCCGCCATCTGGTTCTCTGGGTTGGTTTTCTGGGAGCATCACTGGCCACGCGTGATCAGAAACATATCAATATCGATTTGTTCAGCCGATTATTACCGGAAAAAGGAAAACAAATCAGCCGATTGGTGACCAATCTTTTTTCTGTCTTTATCTGTCTGCTATTAACCGATGCCAGCTGGACGTTTGTCCTGGATGAAAAAATGATGGGAACCATCCTTTTTGAAGACGTTCGGGCCTGGTATTTTCAGATCATTATTCCGATCGGTTTCTTCCTCATGTCCTTCCGTTTTCTTTTTCTTTCTCTTGGGAATTTCTTCAGTCTGGTAAAAGAAAATGAGGGGGATCACTCATGACCACCCTTATTATCGGCTTACTTTTAATTCTTCTGGCCTTGTTTGGTACCAGTCTTTTTGTGATCATTGCTGCCGTTGCCCTGGCAGCTTTTTATTTTGTTGAAATTGATTCATCCGCGGTGATCATTGAATTATATCGACTGGCTAGTCAGCCGGTCCTTCTGGCTATTCCGTTATTTACCTTTGCCGGATATCTCCTGGCAGAAAGCAAAACGCCGCAACGACTGATAGGGTTGGCGCGGGCTCTTTTTGGTTGGTTGCCCGGAGGCCTGGGAATCGTTACCCTTGTTTCCTGTGCTATCTTTACTGCCTTTACCGGTGCCTCCGGTGTAACGATCATTGCCCTGGGTGGATTGCTTTACCCGGTATTACAGGATGAAAAATATCCTGAAAAATTCAATCTGGGGATTCTTACGGCGTCAGGAAATCTCGGCCTTTTATTTCCCCCCAGCCTGCCGATTATTCTTTATGGCCTGGTTTCTGAAACCAGTATTGATAAACTTTTTGTCGCCGGTATCATACCGGGAATGCTCATGGTTGTTTTACTCTCCATATATAGTGTTAACCGCATGCGGTTGGTAAACACACGTGTTCAACCCTTTTCAATAAAGAATGCCTGGCTGGCAATAAAAAACGCCGCCTGGGAGATACCATTACCTTTTATCATACTGGTCGGTATTTACGGTGGCTTTTTTACGGCAACCGAGGCAGCGGCCGTGACCGCTTTTTATGTGCTGATTGTTGAGGTTTTTATTTATAAGGATATCCATCTCACCAAAGACCTGCCGAAAGTGATGAGGGACAGCATGATCCTGGTAGGGGGTATTCTGGTCATTCTCTCCGCGGCGCTGGGATTAGCTAATTTTATGATCTACGAAGAAATCCCTATGCAAATCCTTGAGTGGATGAAAACTTTTATTTCTTCTAAAATTGCCTTTTTACTGGTTTTAAATCTTTTTTTATTGGTGGTAGGTGCACTGATGGATATTTTTTCTGCCATTCTGGTAGTCGTACCGCTGATTACGCCCATTGCCATCAACTATGGGGTGGACCCGGTTCATCTGGGTATAATTTTTCTGGCTAATCTCGGCATCGGATATTCAACACCACCGGTAGGAATGAATCTTTTTATTGCTTCTTTTCGTTTTGAAAAACCGGTGCTTAAATTATATATAGCCACTATTCCCTTCCTGATTATACTACTGATTGCACTGATACTTATCACTTATATTCCCGAATTAAGCCTGTGGCTGGTGGAGGTGTTTAATGTCTAGATTGGTTACAATTATTAGGTATAAAGGGATACGATTTAGTAGAGGTGGCCCAAGAAAATTGAGGAGCGAAG
>CAZBBC010000107.1:0-3221 GCA_964489835.1 uncultured Calditrichota bacterium | reverse complement strand
TCTGCCCTTTACAAGCACGCCTAACGCTGTATGCATCACGCTCTACGCTTTTCTTTAATCACTATTCTTCAGTAATCAAATTCTGTAAAACATTCAGCTATCACTGAGCAGAATATAGTCGCTGAGAATGCGGGCACTTTCAAGCAAAAGCAGATCCTCTGCATCTTCATTTTTCTCTTTTCTTTCCTTTTTCTTTTTCTCGGCTTCTTCTCTTTCCATCCTCCGTTTTTCCTCATTCAGAGATATCAATGTCTTGTTCCTATTTTGATCAAATTCATCTAATGACTGTAATAATGTTGCAAATTTGGCATCTTCACTGACCCGTAAGTTATGTCTTATTTCTAGCTGGGGAATAACCGATTCTATATCTGAATAAGGGGTATAGTTAACGGCATTAATCTGATCCCAGAGTAAGGCATTTTTCTGAGAACTTTCACCGATCTCCATTAATTCAAAACGGGAAGGAAAAGAGATATCGGGGATGACGCCGACATGTTGTGTGCTTCCGCCATCAATTCTATAAAATTTGGCAACGGTAATCTTTAATTGTCCCAGCTTTTGCTCAGTGTTAGGTAAGAAACGATTAAGACTAATTGCATGCTGTACGGTTCCTTTTCCAAAAGTTTGAGAACCAATAATAATTCCACGATGGTAATCCTGAATAGCCGCGGCGAAGATCTCCGATGCTGAGGCGCTGATACGATCTACAAGTACTGCCAGTGGACCACGATAGGCCTGACCGGGATCATCGTCCCACTCTACACTGACCCTGCCGCCGGTATCACGCACCTGAACCACAGGACCCTTATCGATGAATAATCCGGTAAGATCGATAGCTTCATTCAGGAAACCACCCCCATTGCGGCGCAGATCGATAATCACGCCATCCAATGTGTCAGCATTTAGGTTTTTTAGAATTTTTCTGACGTCATTTGTCGTACCTTTATAATTTTTATCTCCGGCATTGCGGCCATCAAAATCTGAATAAAATTGTGGGATTTCAATCACACCATAGTTAAAATCCTCATCTTTCTGGTTAATGGTGATTACTTTTCCTTCTGCTGAATTATCCTCGAGTGTAATTTTATCCCGCACCAGGGTGATAGTATCAGGGAGAACCCCGGGCATGCTTCCGGCCTGTATAATCTGTAAACGAACAGTTGTTTGTTTCTCCCCGCGGATGAGTTGGACCACATCATCGATCCGCCATCCGACAACATCGACAATCTCCTCATCCATATTCTGTCCAACACCGATAATCTTATCATCTTCGTGCAGGTTCCCACTCTTATCCGCCGGTCCGCCGGGAATGATTTCCTTGACAATTGTAAAATCATCTTCGGTCGTCAGACGGGCACCGATACCGCTATAGGCCTGGCTCATTTGTATCTTAAAATCATCAAACGTTTTAGGTGAAAAATAACTGGTATGCGGATCAAATGATTCAGAAAGAGCATTGGCTAATAATTGAAAAACATCTTCACTCTGAAACTGCGAAACATTTTTTTGAAGTCTTTTATAGCGCTTGGTAAGCTCTTCAACGGTCTCATCCCATCCCTTCCCGCTTAGTTTCAGGCTTAAGGCTTCATTTTTCACTCGTTTTCGCCAAATTTCATCCAGCTCCTGCATTGTTTTAGCCCGCGGTGTTTCACTTCTATCCATTTGCAGATATTCATCGCTGTCAAATTCGAAGGGATTATTCAGAAGGGTATAAACGTAATTCAAACGCTCAGCAATTCGCTGCTCATAAAAATTAAAGATCTCAAAGGCAGGTTCTATATGACCGATACTGATGTAATCATCCAGAAGGTATCGGTATTTTTTAAATCGGGTGATGTCGGATTCGAGAAAGTACACCCGGCTGGGATCCAGTTTTTCAATATATCGATCAAAAGTTTCAGCGGACAGCGAATCGTCAATGGCTCTCTTTTGATAATGGTAACCGGATAAGTATCTGACGATAAGTGGCGCCACTTTTTTATGCTGCGGCTCCGGGCTGAGACCGTCAAAATTGACGATTGTCGAATCTGCAGCAAACAATTGGACGGAAAATAGAATTACCAGGTAAAAACATAATCGCTTCATAAATCACTACCTTTACTGTTAGTCATATTTCAAACTACAAAAATAACCGAAATGTTTCAAAAATTTATATTTTCTTTATCTTAATCTATATCCATTGTCTATCCAAGGTAAATTAGTATCCGGTTTTAAACCAGTAATAATTCTCCTTGCGGATATGGGATCGGATTAGTATTTTTAAGCGGGTGATCGATAGTTCTCAAGACAATTAATACACCATACTGAAAATCATAAAGCTCAGAGAAAAAAGAAAAGGTTTCTATACAGGATTAAAAGATCAGTAGCAATAGATTTTTATATCTTATTCTTTTAATTCTTCAGTCTTAATTTTGTTTTCTCTTTGGTTATTGCTGATAATTATTACCTTTAAGACAGAAAGGAGACACTGACAGATGGGTGAGAATGACGAGGTTAAACAGGAGGTTACAAAGGTAACACCTGAGAATCGTGATGAAAGAATGTGGGCGATGTTTTGTCATTTGAGTGCTTTAATAGGTTTTATAATCCCTTTCGGAAATGTCATTGCACCCTTGGTGCTGTGGACATTAAAAAAGGAAGAATATCCACTGGTTAATGATCAGGGAAAAGAAGCATTGAATTTCCAGATCAGTATGACGATCTATATCATTGCCTCGATCATACTGATTTTTGTGGTTATCGGTATTATACTTCTGATCCTATTGGGAATTTTTAGTCTGATCGTAATCATTATTGCGGCGATAAAAGCGAATGAAGGTGAAAAATACAGATATCCGCTAACCATTCGTTTTTTAGATTAAACAGATTTCTATAAAGACTGCCACAAAGAATATTCATTATAAAAACAGGTATTTTTACGCATATTCTTGGTTTATCAGGCAACAGCCGGCTACTAGGTGAGGGGTTTAAATGAGAGATACCAATTAAACCCCTTCATTTCTTGTGGCAGTTTACTTGGAATCTAAATAAGATTTGCTCGGTATCGGAATACTCCGTTTTAATCAGCAAATTTTATATTCATTATAATTTCTCCTGTCTCAACACCTTAAAATATCTTCCCCGGGCAATGCCGGGTTTCTCTTCCCGTTTAAAATATCAACTTTGCTAACCTGATTAATTCATGAATTTTAGATCTATCATATGGCGACAATTAAGTCTCC
>CAZBBC010000106.1:0-16906 GCA_964489835.1 uncultured Calditrichota bacterium | reverse complement strand
TGGCTAATGACATCGGGGATGTGATCAGTGGACGGGCCATACATCCGATCAGCTGTGTACCCGGAGGCTTTACAAAATTACCGACAGAGAAGGAATTAGTGAACTTGCGGACACGGCTTATGGATGAAGGAATAAATGATGCTACTTTTGCCATTGATGTTGTCGCCTCCTTAGCCGGTAAACTGCCTGATTTTTCAAGGGAAACAGAATATATCAGTGTCTATCATGAGAAAGATTATGGTCTCTATGATGGTGCCATCTGCTCTTCAGATTCTGGTTTGTATCCGGTCGAAAAATATCTGGAGATTACCAATGAATTTATCGTACCTCATTCCTCGAGCAAGCATGCCCGGTTTAACCGCTCTTCATATATGGTTGGGGCTCTAGCCAGGTACAACAATAGCCACCAATTACTCAAACCAAAAGCCAAAGCAGCAGCCGAAAAACTGGGACTTTCGGCACCTTGTTTTAATCCGTATATGAATACGGTTGCTCAGATGGTGGAAGTTATGCACTGTATTGAGGAGGCTATTGAATTAATTGATCAATTATTGACTGCAGGTATTAAAGATGAAAAAGCGAATCAGGATATTACCAGATATGGGAGAGGAATTGCAACCACCGAGGTACCGCGGGGAATTCTTTTTCATGATTATACTTACAACAGACAGGGTAATATTGAATCGGCGAATTGTGTTATCCCTACCGGTCAGAACCTGGCCAATATAGATGATGATATGAAAAAATTGGTGCCGGAAATCATCGAGAATTCTGAAGAGGATATTACGCTAAAACTTGAAATGCTGGTCAGGGCCTATGATCCCTGTATATCTTGTTCCGTACATCTATTGGATGTTAAATTTGTATAAGAGTGTCAATATGCTGACAGTCATCGGATTGGGAAATATATTACGTGGTGATGATGGTATTGGTCCGGTTATTATCGAGCAACTGGAAGGGGAGATTTCTCCGCTGAAAACGAAACTCCTGGATGCAGGATCGGACGCATTCATGGTCCTTGAAAAGTTATTAGAACCGGGACCTGTCGTGGTTATTGACTGTGCCTATATGGGAGAAGAACCTGGACAGGTGCGGCGGATTAGGGTTAAAGATGCCGGATTATTATTAGAACAATTTGGTCTATCCATGCATGGATTCAGCCTGGCAGACATTTTAAAGATGGCACAGTCGATAGGTGTTGAACCCGATATGACCATTGTTGGTGTTGAACCTAAAGAAATAAAATTTAACACAGGCATATCCAAAGAAGTTGAAAAAAGTATTCCAACCATCATGCGGATGGTTATGGAGGAGGCAAAGAGTTATGCAGAAAAAAATATTGATCATTGATGATGATATTGATCTTGTAGAAGCCATTCGTTTAACGTTGGAGAATGAAGGATTTGCAGTGATTGATGCACAGGACGGGCAGAAAGGTCTGGAAAAAATTAAAAAAGAAAAACCTGATCTAATATTATTGGATGTGATGATGAAGACCCAGGATGAAGGATTTCATATTGCCTATCAGATTCGTAACAATGAGGAGACTGCGGATCTGCCGATAATTATGCTCACTGCTGTCGGGCAGGAAACCGGTTTTAGTTTTGATAAGGAAAAAGATGAAGACTTTTTGCCGGTAAATGAATTTCTGGAAAAGCCGGTCAATCCGGATACTTTGATAGAATTGGTAAGGACAAATCTTGGACAGTAGATTTTTTATTGTCATCATTTACTTGATTTTTTTGAGGTTGATGGTAAATTCAATTTATGAATAAATTCCCCATTGAACAATTTCCTTTTTTAAATCTTAGTATATTACAGTCCCGTGTTTCCTGGTCGATTACACTCCGCTGGTTGGCGGTTATTGGTTATTTTATAGCCACACGGGTCGCCAAGATATCTTTCAACATACAGCTTCCTTATGAAATCATCTGGTCCATTTTAGGTGCATTATCTTTAATAAATCTTTTATATCTTTTGATATTCAAATTATTTAAAGAGTTTTCATTCAGAGCAGAGATTGTCTTCCTTCAATTTCATATAATTATTGATTTAATTTTTTTAACATTCTTGATCCATTACTCGGGTGGTATCGAAAATCCTATCTATCTTTTTTATGCATTTCATGTGGTGATTAGCAGTATAATATTTCCCGGAAGGAGCCCGGTTATCATCACTACATTTGTTGTGCTCCTTTTTTCGTCGCTCGTCTATCTGGAATATTCAGGTATACTTTTTCATTACTGTATTTATCAGAAGGATTTTCATTCCAATGAGTTTATGATGTACATCATCTTAACTGTATTCACGATTACTGTATATGTAACCATGTATATTTGTATGACATTTATGTATATCTTTAGAAATGTAAAGCGACAAATCGATAGTCAACATCAACAATTAGTCGAGTCAGATATGCAGAAAACAAAATTTTATCGGTTTACATCTCACGAGCTAAAATCGCCGATTGTGGCAATTAAAAGTTCAATTGACGGAGTTTTAAAAAACTATTCCGGTCAGTTGGATGGTCGTGCAGCGGATTTGCTGGAACGGGCTTCTGCACGGTCGGTACAGATGTTGGAAATTATCAGAGAATTGCTGGAATTGTCAAAAAGTCGATCCGGTCTGACGGAAAAAAAAGGCGAGCTGGTGGATCTAAATAAGCTTATTCTTGAAATTATCGAACAATATAAAGTACAGGCAGATGAGAAATTTATCCGTATAGAGACCAATCTGTCTGAAAAGCCGTCTTGCATTTATGGTCATGTGAGCAATTTTAATGATTGCTTATTAAATCTGATTATGAATGCCATCCGCTATACCAGGGAAAATGGGCTGATCACTATTACAACCGAAAATCTGAGATCAGAGATTCAGATAACGGTATTGGATACCGGGATTGGAATTGCCGAAGTAGATCTGCCTAATATTTTTGATGAATTCTATCGATCGGAAAATGCAAAAAAAGAAGTAAAAATAGGAACCGGCCTGGGATTGAGTATCGTTAAACAAATAGTGGATAATTACAACGGGACTATCAATGTCCAATCGACATTGGGTAAAGGTACACGATTTACTCTCAGATTTCCAAAATAAATACATAATCTGATAATGGGAAGGATGATAGATAAATGAAAATCGGAGGGTTGGTGGAGAACAATAATTTGACAATGTATCGAATTGCCTCCATCAAAGATAGGCCGGGAGCTGCCGCAGAAATCCTCAAACTTTTTGCAGAAGAAAATATTAAATTACAATATATCACTGAGTCGGGCACACCCAATGAAACAGCGGTGATGACTTTGTGTGTAAGTACCGAGCAGGCTGAGATACTGGACTGGCTTTTTAAGAAAAATGACTATCTGGTAAAACAGGTGGAGATCGTAAAACTGGAAAATGTAAGCCTTTTGGGGATCTATGGCCCGCATTTTCGAGATAAACCAATTCTGGCTGCAAAATTTTGTAAAATATTAGGCAGAGCGGGAATAAATATCATCGGCATTTCCAGCAGTATATCCAGCATTAGCAGTATAATCGTCAGGGATCAGTTAGAGAATGCTAAAAAGGCATTATTAAAAGAGTTTGAATTGCCTTAGTTCAAACTAAGAAGTATTTGAAATTTACTTAAATAGAATATTGAACAAGGATTAACGAATTTTGATTTAAGAATTGTAAACAATTGAGTAATTAAGTTTTTAAAGTAACATTACTTCAAAAATCGTTAATCGTTGATTCTTGTTCGATACTACGAAAATTTAGATAAACTCTCAGATATTAGAACTCAGAATCTATTTTCAATCAAAATTATATATCACCATTAGTCTGCCGTTGGACCGGATAGATGATCAAAGTTTTTAAATATTTCATTTATAAGATCTTCTATCACCTTTCGAAGTGTCATCGGTAAAAGAGAAATTTTCGCCTCAAGTTTTAAATCAGTCGCATATGTACTGACCGGTTCCGCAACTTTTAACAAAGATCTTTCATCGACACCGGTTAAAATCCATTCGATCGTCGTCTTCGCTGTTCTCGCCAATCTTAATAGTACCAGAGGTGGAGGGATACGATCCTGCAAATACTTGCTTACCGCTGGTTGTGTTACTCCCAATAACTCCGCGAATTGCTTCTGATTTAGATTTAATTCATTTTTTAGCTTGAGTATACGCTTGGAAATAGACGCCTGATTTACATTCATCAATTTTCCTTTACGTTATTGTTATTTCAACTTTGTTATTTCCGCCGCGGCGCAGCGATATTTATAGAACACGGATGACACAGATTATCCGCCACAGGCGGATCCGCCTATCCCGTTAAACGGGATATACAAAATGGCGGAAACTGATTCTCACGGATTAAATCTAAAATAATAATAATTTTTATGATTAGATCTTTTACTCCATGGAAATGGACATAACATCAATAATTACAATAGATTGCTTCGTCCCGCCGGTGGGCGGGCAGGCTACTTATTCTTCGTGACTCGCAATGACGATAGTGTGGCCGTCATTGCGAGTCACGACACGTCGGGAAAGCAATCTATACAATTTTTTCGGAGTTAAGGACATAATCAGTAATTTTTAAATGAAATCCGTATTAATCCGTGGACTATTTTTTTGTTGTTTGCAGCCTTGGGCTGTGCTATGAATAGGTCAGGTAAATTATTATTTGAAAAAAAGAAAAAAAATTGTAAATATATATTCCATATGTTATATTTAATATAATGAATGTAATAATAGAAATCAATACATTTCTTCTGATCTTTTTCCTGTGGGTTGATAAATAGCCCGGAGATTTTTGAACAGGACAGATAGCGACAGGGTTCGATCCACCTATCGGTAAAAGAGTATTTAGCTATTCCGCTTATGGCTTTGGTCCATACAACGATGAAAAGGATATCAAACAATGATCAGAAAATCAGTATTCCGGGAAGAAAATCTTTATTTTATCTGGGAAAAGTTTTGTAAATCCCGGAGCTGGAGCAAAGACCTGCGCTTACAGGGAATATATGCCGGGGAGCTTAATCGCTTTGAAGGGCCTGATTATCAAGGTGCTGAATTCGAACTGGATGGTAAAGTTTATCGTGGTGATGTTGAAATTCACCGTCAGGTAAATGAATGGTATCTTCACCGACATCATCTTGATCGACGGTATGATAACGTTGTTCTTCATCTGGTGTGGGATAATTATCCGGTGATCATGGTTTGTAACACAAAAATGAGGGAGGTGATCACCCTGAATCTGAGACAACTTCCCGATTTCCCGCTTGAAACAGAGCAGGGGGTAATGTGTCAGATTCCCGATGATACTTCTGATATAAAAAATGAAACTTTAGGCGCGCTGGCTCTCCAACGTCTCAAAGAAAAGGAAGTCCAGGTCAAACGGTTGGTGGCGAGCCATTCCTATGACCAGGTATTATATATTTTATTAATGAGAATTCTCGGCAGTCCTAATAATGGCAGAAATTTCGAACTTTTTTCCTGTATACTACCCTGGGAGCGTTTGATGGCGATAAAACAACGGTATCATCCATCCCTACAACTCTGGACGGCCCTTTTTCTAAATAAAAGTGGTTTAATTACGAGAGCACCATCATACACATACCTGAAAAATTTAAATAATGAGTTGGAAGCCATCGATAATACCACGGCTCTCTCTCCGATGTTGTGGCGGCTATCAGGTCAACGCCCCCGGAATAATCCTGTTTACCACCTGCGGATCCTGGCTCACTGGATTCACCAGTTCCCACATCAATCACTCTACTACACGCTGAAACAATTAATTAGCAGGCGTTTTTCTTTTTCCCTTCTGATGAGAAAAATACAGGATCTTCTGTCTTCACCCCCGTCCCTGTATAATAAAAAAAATGAAAAAAAAGGGCTAAAACAACAGGATAGTCAATGGGGCCGGGCAAAAACGATAGAAATTACCGGAAATGTTGTTATTCCATTTTTTCATTGGGAAGCTGCGGGACATCGGAGTTATGGATTTTGTGATTATCTGGAAGAAATTTTTTTTTCCCTTCCGGCCCCGAGCAGATATGCAAAACTGGAACAATTTAAAAAATGGCCAACCTTCAATCGCCCTTGTTCCCGGCGCTTTTATATCAATCAGGCGCTACTTTTCCTGCAGGATAATTTCTGCAAAACCGGAATATGTCACTCCTGTCCGTTAATAAGTGGGCATAAAGGCATTGACAAAAATTTATAAAATATTTAATATAAAAATATGATGAGGTGCTTTTCATCAAAACGAGGAGTGATTGTTGAGCTTAACCATTCAATTTCTGGAAGTAATTGAAATTATCCTAAAATTGCTAATAGCAATAATGTGCGGCGGTTTGCTGGCCTTTGAGCGGCTTCAGCCAATTAAGAGATACTTTTCCAATATTTTGGTATCAATAAGTTTTGCGACATGCTTCCTGGTATTAATTTGGGAACGGTTAGGTTTTGCGACAGAGATTGCTTTACCTGTTGTTTTCATTTCATCAATTATTATTGCGGTTGGTTTATTTACTTCTGGTATCATAATCATTCATCATGGATCGGCTGAGAGTATCGTTCTATCCGCCTTTATCTGGATAGCAGCAGGTATTGGTATGGCTATCGGATTTTCTCTGTATCATACTGCGATTATCGCAACTATTTTAGGCTATGTCATATTATATTTACTTGACAAGACCATTCTCGGCGAGTAATATATTGGCGGGTCGATAATTTAAAGATTTTGTTTTACATTTTGTCCAATACTTCTTTACCTTTATCTTTTTCCCTTAATATTCAATTTTAAAAGTGAGGAACAAATGGAATTTGACTGGCTAGACATGATCATGCTCAGGAATTTTCTTTATGCCATTGTGGGTGTAATAACAGGGGTGGTTTCTTCTGTTCTTACCTATAAGTTTATCAATCGTACGACTGTTTTTGATATTCCCAAAGAACTGGAGAAGGGAAATCTGGCGGTGGGAGTCGTCGTTGGCGGTATATTTATTATGATCGGATTAATTGTTGGTTTAATTATTGGTATGAGTCTTAATTGATGAAATATCTGCGGTTCTTTTCCGGAATAATCTTCTGTTTTCTTTTCACTATTTCCTGTCAAGACTCTGTTCAGGAAAAATCTGATCTTGCCATCGATGATTCTCTTTCCCAGCATATCAATCAAGTAGTGGAAGCGAAAAAACGATTGTTGGATTTTAAGAAACAGCTAGAAGATGCTCATTATGGAAAATCTATTCTAAAATATAGTCCGGTCATTAAGAAGTATGCCAAGAGATATGGATTTGACTGGCGTCTTATTGTTGCCCAGATCATGCAGGAATCTAGATTTCGTGAGCAAGCCCGCAGCCCGGTTGGTGCGCGAGGTCTAATGCAATTAATGCCCGGAACGGAGAGAGAAATCAGCCGTGAACTTGATTTTCAATATATTCAAAAAAATCCCCGGGAAAACATCGCTGCCGGTATTTATCATATGAAGAAGCAACATGATTTTTTTCCCCATTCTAACTATAATAACCGGCTCAAATTATCTCTGGCTGCTTACAACTGCGGAGCCGGCCGTATTTTTGATGCACAAGATATATCCCGGTATTTTAAATATTCACCAGATCAATGGAAATCTGTTAAAAAATATCTGGCCATGTTGAAGAACGATTACTGGAAAGTACATCTCCAGATCTGGCCGCAGGGGAAGCCAAAACATGGATATTTTTACGGCGATGAGGAGACTGTCACCTATGTAGATCATATCTGGGAAATGTATGAAATATACCGACAGATCTTTTAGACCCTCATTTTATTCCTCTTCCTGAAAATCCGAATACCTGTTTTGGAGATCTTCCTGATAGCTGCTACTAAATTAATGACGTTTATTTTAGCAAAATTTTTGCTACTCGGATTATTCATTTCTCGCCCGTCTTCGCCGGGCAGGCATCGGCGCAGCGACGCGACTATTTATTAATAATTATTTTAGTTTTAATCCGTGTTAATTCGTGTCAGCCAATGCCTGCTTGCCCGGCCTGCCCGGCCTGCCCGGCGCAGACGTGGCGCAGACGTGGCTATGACGGGATCCGGCTTCGACGGATAATCCGTGGACAGATTCTTTTTTTGATTGCAGCCAACAGCTGCGGTATGAATAGATCAGGTTAGTTAATTTCAAGCATACTCATATGTCTGGTTCATTAAAATCAGCTCATTGTAAACTAAGAGGTACATACAAATATGTTTGAAGCCGTGGATTATTATCAGATCACTCATTTACTAAGTGATGAAGAAATATTAGCTCAAAAAACCGCCAGAGATTTTGTCGAAAAGAAATATCTGCCCATCATAACAGAACACCATAGACGTGGTGAATTCCCGGTACAGTTTGTTCCACAATTGGGTCAGTTGGGTTTTTTAGGGCCCACGCTTCCGGAGAAATATGGCGGAGCCGGTTTAAATAATATCGCCTATGGGCTTATGATGCAAGAGCTGGAGAGAGGAGATTCCGGCTTGCGCTCATTTGCTTCTGTACAGGGAGGTTTGGTGATATTTCCAATTTTCACCTTCGGTAGTGAAAAACAAAAAAAGAAATGGCTGCCTTCCCTGATTACCGGTGAGAAAATCGGATGTTTTGGATTAACCGAACCCGATTTCGGATCCAATCCAGCCGGCATGATAACCTCAGCCCAGAAAATTGCCGGCGGTTACCTTTTAAAAGGAAATAAAATGTGGATTACGAATGGTAGTCTGGCTGATATTGCGGTCATATGGGCAAAATTGGGTGGTGAGATTAAAGGATTTTTAGTGGAAAAAGGAACCCCGGGATTTAGTTCACAGGCACTTAAAGGAAAATTTTCTTTACGTGCTTCCGACACAGCAGAGTTAATACTGGATGATTGTGAGATTCCTGATGAAAATATGCTCCCGGAAAGCTCGGGATTAAAATCTCCCTTACAGTGTCTTACACAAGCAAGATATAGTATTGCCTGGGGGGCTATCGGTGCGGCAATGGCCTGCTATGATGAATCATTAAAATATGCGCAGAGCAGAATTCAATTTAATCGACCGATCGCTTCCTTTCAGTTAACCCAGAAAAAACTGGTTGATATGCTCACAGAAATAACAAAGTCCCAGCTGCTCGCTTTTCACCTGGGAAAATTAAAAGATGCAGGCCGAATGAAACCGACACAGGTATCCCTGGCTAAACGTAATAATGTTGAACAGAGCCTGAAAATTGCCCGCATGGCAAGGAGTATATTAGGAGCAAACGGTATCTCAGATGAATATCCGATCATCCGTCACTTATTGAATATGGAAACTCTTTATACCTATGAAGGTACGCATGAAATACATACGTTGATACTGGGGGAAGATATTACGGGTCACGCCGCGTATTATTAAACCCCTTAAGGAAAATATTTTTTCACTGTTTCATCTTCATTCAAACGATAGCCGAGATACTCAACATTTGTCTTAGCAGGAATTGAGAATACGATGATACCGTCGACAAATTTTAACTCACCCAATGTCTGGTTTTGCAGGCTTTTTGCCTTAAACGTTTCATCCATCATCTTCTGATTGAGTGGATAGATATTTCCATCAACATCAGTTAGTTCAAAATTCTTCAGATCAAGAGATACAGGCGTTGTGGCGTAGTTTTTTATCGTAAGATCAAGGATCAGGTTGCCGTTCTGCTTGCTCATATCCGCTACTGCCATTGCAAAATCTTCACGGTTATCCAGAATAGAAAGGGTCTTTGCACGTGTTTGTGCGAGCATGCTTTTTGCTTCCTGATTGTTAAGATCGAAATAAGCGGCGCGTTGAAAATAATATTCAGCGGTAATATAATAATCGCTGTTCCCTTTCTTACCTGCTCTTGAATAAAAATCTTTTCCTTTATTCAACATTTTGTGAAAATTATCAGCTTTTATTTTTGCTAGGAGGCTGTCAGCCTTTGTGTTTGATTCATCGTTTACAAGGGCATCTTCCAGATAACCGAGGGTTTTATTCAGGTTTTCCTCTTTCTGTATCTCGTTTTCCGGTCGGGTGACCATGTAGGCAACTGCCAATTCAAAAAGGATCTGACTATATTCTTTGTGAAAAGCTTCGGATGATTTAGACGGTATATAGTCAAGCGCTTTCTCGAAATTTCCACTGAATGATTTCACGTTTTTACTGGTACCATATAGGTTCTTCCCACGCAGCATATAGGCGAGTGCAATTTTCTCTTCGTATTGGGTCGCCTCAGTCGGATTCTGTTTTCTTGCCTCCAGAAAATGCTTTATTGCCAGATTGTAATTGGCAGCCTGAAAGGCTTTTTCACCTTCAGCAGCAGGATCACTACCACATTGTATGGCAATAGAACTGACAAAAAATAAAATGAAAACAGACGAAAAAATTCTTTGCACTTTCATTATACCTCCTGGTTTCATTTAATGTGTTACATTAAATTACTAACATTATCGACAAAATAAATAGAAAGTTGAATGAATATTATAATTTATGGGATAAAAATATGCATTTAATTGTATTGGGATCCGGAACCATTTTGCAGGAGGACCAGGCAAAGAATTGCTCCGGTTATTTATTGGATAATTTTATTCTTTTCGATTGTGGACCCGGTATCTGGCGCGCACTTTCCACGCATCATATTCCAGTAAAAAATGTTAACAATATTTTCCTAACCCATTTTCATGTCGATCATACATCCGATCTCGCCCCTTTACTGTTAAACCGATGGCTGATCGCAGATACACTGGACCAACGTCTACAAATAGCCGGGCCTTTAGGACTGAAAGACTGGTTCTCAAAATTGACCGAACTAGCCGGCTCCTGGATGCTGGATTTGCCTATTGAACTCATTGAAATGAATGAGATATCCTATGATTTCAATGGTTATACTATTTCCTCTTTGACAACCGGACATACGGAAAACAGTATTTGTTACCGGGTGGAAAAGGAAGGGAAAAGTATCTTCTATTCCGGGGATACTGATTACAATAAAAATATTATCGCCCTGGCATCTTCGTGTAATTTGGCAATAATAGAAGCCTCCAATACTGAAGAGAATCGGGTGGCAGGCCATCTTACCCCTGAACTTGCCGCAAAAATTGCTAAAACAGCAAAAGTTGAAAATCTTCTTTTAACACATATGTATCCCGATGTTAAAAAAGGAAATCCACTTAAAACAGCCAAGGAGCATTTTTCAGGAAAAGTTTTTATTGCAACGGATGGGATGGAAATAATATTATAACAAACGGCATCATACTTGCACCTCTGATCGTCCGGAGGGGGCAGTATGCGCGGCGATATAAAACGATATCCATTTCTTCTTATAGCCGGTTGTCTGATAATAGGAATTTTTCTGGGCAGATATGTCCTTGAATTCCCCTTGTCCCTATGGATCAGTATTTTCTTCTTGTTATCTGCTGTTTTTTTCAAATGGATAAAACGCACAAATGTGCGAATCATATGCCTGTTAATAGCCCTTAGCTCTGCTGAAGCTCTTCGTTATCATTTGGCAGCAGAAATCCTGCCGGGGAATCATCTCACCCAGATACCCGGCGAAAAAGTATCTTGTTTTGAAGGATTGATTGCGGACTACCAATACAAAAAAGATCTCAGGGATAAATATGTGCTCGACCTTGATAAAATCTATGGGGAAGTGCAAATACAGCCGGTTAATGGCAAAGTCCTGGTTTTCGCAAAGAATATCCGAAAAAGATTCAGATACGGTGATCGAATTCGAATTTATGCAGATCTGATTAAACCAGAGAGACAACATAATCCCGGACAATTTGACTATCGGGCTTATCTGTTCAGTAAAGATATTTATTATACCTGCCGGATTTCAGATCTTGATTCAGTTATACGGGTAGCCCGGGATCAGGGTAATTTGTTAATTCAACATGTCATCATACCCCTCAGACAGTATTGCCGGAAAACATTTAGCGGATTTTTTGACAAGGATACTGCTGCCTTGCTGATGGCTCTCATCCTTGGGGAAAAACAGGATTTGGATTCACGGGTGGTGGAGAATTTCCAAAAGGTGGGCGTGGTGCATGTCCTGGCAATTTCCGGATTACATGTCGGATTTATTATCTCCTTCGTTTTTGCCTTTCTATCCCTTCTGCGGCTTAAAAATAACTCCCGGATATGGTCTCTAATTATTGTCCTCATTATATACATCATTCTGGTTCGCTTCAAAACGCCGGTTATTCGGGCCTCAATGATGGCAGTACTTTATATGATTGGACAACTCCTGGAACGAAAAAGTTTTGCTTATAATATTATATTTGCGGCAATTTCGCTAATACTTTTAGTTGATCCACAGGATCTGTTCCGCCCAGGCTTTCAATTTTCATTTATGGCGGTATTTTCAATTGTATATGGTTATGAAAAACTTAGCCAACGATTACCCCTTGTAACTTTCCTTAATAAACGATGGGAAAATAATCGATGGGTAAGTTACCTGACAAAATTGATATGGTTGCCTTTCCTGGTATCTCTTTCGGCAGTGATTGGTACACTGCCATTGACACTCTATTACTACGGTCTGTTTCCTGTCTATGCACTGATAGCAAATTTGATGGTAATCCCTCTGACAGGCGTTATTGTTTTTTTGAGTATTTTCATATTATTCATAGCTCCTTTGTCACCATTTTTTGCCGCCGGTATTGCCAATCTCATCATGATAATTGACCAGGGGTTACAACTGCTTGTGGGTACGATATCCAATTTTCCTTATGCCTCTTTTACAACGATAACGCCGTCAATCATGCAAATCGTCACCTTATATTTTTTTATATATATCATTCTGAATATCAAACAGAATAAATTAAATATATTTTTGTTATTTCCGGCGGTAATATTGATAATAATTATTTTTACGATTAAGAGTGATCAAAAAAAGGACATGAGAATTTCTTTTCTTGATGTAGGCCAGGGTGACGCTGCTCTCATATGCTTTCCTAACGGAAAGACGATGTTAATCGATGGGGGGAATTCATCTCTTAATTGGGATCAGGGAGCCAAAACAGTGCTGCCATTTATGCAATTCAGCGGTGTTTTGCATCTGAATTATCTTGTCGGTTCTCATGCGCATAACGATCATATCGGTGGATTTCCGTATTTGCTTGAAAAAGTAACCATCGATACAATTGTTTTAAATGCTTACCAATACAATTCAAGACTATTTAAAACAATCCAAAACCTGGCTGGAATAAAAAATACACCGATTAAAACCGTTTTCAGAGGAGATCAGCTTTATCCGGATCCTGCCTGCCGGGTGTATGTATTACATCCGGATAGCCAGTTTGTCCAATCAGAGACCTATAACGGTGCAGAATGTAACAACAGTTCCCTGGTTTTAAAGATTCAGTATGGTAAGAACAGTGTTTTATTTACAGGGGATCTGGAAAAAGAGGGTGAGAAACCAGTCTTGGGTTATGAAAATTTTCTTGCGTGTGAAATTTTGAAAGTTGGCCATCATGGCAGCGTTACATCAACATCTGATCATTTTCTGTCGCGGGTAAATCCATTGCTAGCGGTGATTTCTGTTGGCGTTAAAAATAAATTTAATCACCCTTCGCCCAGGACTATTAGCCGGTTGAGATCTGCCGGGATCAGAACATATCTAACCAGTCAACAAGGGGCGCTTCTCTTTCGTATCGGACCGGAGAAAATTACAAAACTGGCCTGGCGCTGATTGGGATTTTATCCAGACAAATTTATTGTTATTACCCGAATTTAATTTCTCACTTCATTTTATCTTTGATATTTTGTATTTTCTATCAACATACCGGGCACGTATATTACAAAACAATTTATTTGATATCTAACCTGGATAGTTCATTTCTCGTAGGAATGCGGAGTTTTTTATCCACGGATTACACGAATTAACGCGAATTATATTTATAATATTTTATAAGATTAAAAAAACATAATAAAAATAGAAAAAATTCATGTCAGGCTAAGCCTGATCCGGCTTTGACGGAAAATCTGTGAATCAATTCGTGAAATTCGTGGACTAGATTTCTTTGCGGCTTAGCGACGCTGCGAGAGATTTTTTGACTTTGTCAACTAAGTAATTATTAATTCAGGAGGAGATGATGAAATTTACCCAACGGCTATTATATTTCCTGCTAATGCTACATCTCTACGTTTTTGTTTTAATTACGCCTGGACAAACCAGAGATAATATCCCGGATCCTGATTCACATTTTGGTTTTCACCCCGGTGAGGATCGTATGCTTTTTACTTATGAAGATCTCATTGATTATCTGAAAAAAGTAGAATCCGTTTCTTCACAGGTAAAACTGGTCGAGATCGGAATGTCTCCAATGGGAAGGAAAATGTATATTGCCTTCGTATCATCAGAGGACAATATCCGGAATCTTGATAAACTGCGTATGATCAATGAAAAATTAGCATTAGATCCTTTACTTCCCCGGGAAGAGCGTACCGCACTTATTAATGACGGGAGAGTCTTTGTTTTGGCAACGCTGTCGATGCATTCAGATGAAGTCGGACCATCTCAGGCGGCACCGCTGATTATTTATGATCTTCTCACTACGTCTGATTCTCAAAAACTGCAGTGGCTTAATGATGTTGTTTTTATGATGGTTCCCTGTCATAATCCCGATGGAATGAATATGGTTGTCAACCATTATAAAAAATATAAAGGAACAAAATATGAGGGGAGTTCCATGCCCGGTATTTATCATAAATATGTAGGGCATGACAATAACAGGGACTTTGTTATTCTATCACAGGAAGATACAAAAGCTATTGACGGTATTTTTAGTCAAACCTGGTATCCGCAGGTATTGGTTGAAAAACATGAGATGGGGTCGACAGGACCACGCTATTTTGTACCGCCCAATCATGATCCCATTGCCGAGAACGTTGAATCGGGCATATGGAACTGGAGCGGATTATTCGGGGCAAATTTGATTAAATATATGACAGCGAAGGGATTGTCCGGTATTTCCCAGCATTATATTTTTGACGACTATTGGCCGGGATCAACGGAAACCTGTATTTGGAAAAATATTATTGGATTTTTAACGGAATGTGCCGGTGCTGATTATGCCAAACCGGTTTATATTGAACCTAGTGAGTTGCATGTCTATGGGAAGGGGCTTTCCGAGTATAAAAAGAGCATCAATATGCCCGAGCTCTGGCCGGGCGGTTGGTGGCGACTGGCTGATATTGTCGAATATGAGGTAGAGTCTACATTCTCGATTCTGGAAACGGCCTCGTTATACAGAGAAAAGATCCTCGAATTTCGTAATGATATCTGCCAAAGGGAAGTAAAAAAAGGAGCATCAGAAGCACCGTATTATTATATCATTCCGCGGGAGCAGCATGACAGCAGTGAGCTGGTCGGTCTTATCAATCTGTTACGTGAACATGGCATAAAAGTTTATCGGCTCTCAGAGGCCATATTACTGGCAGGGCGAAAATTTGAAAAAAATGACTTTGTCGTCCCGCTGGCCCAACCATTCCGACCCTTTATCAAAGAGGTAATGGAAAAACAGGAATTTCCGGTACGTCATTATACGCCCGACGGTAAAATTATAAAACCGTATGACATCACCTCATGGTCTTTACCGTTGCACCGGGGGATCTTATCAATTGAAATAAATCGACGCTATAAAGAACTGGAAGATCGTCTGTTGCCCATTGAAAAAACCTATGATATGAATAGCAAGGCACCGGCCAATTACCGGGCGGCTGTTTTTAATGTACAAAACAATGAAAGTTTTAAAGCGATCTTTCAGGCCGTGAAACAGGGATTAACCGTTGAAAGGACCAAAGAAGAAAATACAATAGGGGATACGGTAATTCCTGCCGGAAGTTTTCTGATTCAGAACAGATCAGAATCTTTTAATAAATGGATCGAAATGCTATCTGTTGCTCCGCTGTATCTTAAGAATAAAACTGATTGGAAAACAACGGTGATAAAAATTCCACGGATCGCTCTGGTGGAAACATTTTTCCATGATATGGACGCCGGATGGACACGATTTATTTTTGACCAGTATGGCCTTCCTTATACTATCGTCCGTCCGGGCAAATTTGAAGACATTACCTTTGAAAAAGAATATGATATGGTAGTCTTTCCAGATGCTCCAAAATCGATATTGATGGAAGGTAAATGGAAGTCGGATGATGAATACCAAATCAGCAGTTATCCTCCGGAATTTACAAAGGGTATGGGTAAAGAGGGAATGAAGAAATTGATGACCTTTCTTGACAAGGGCGGCCTGATCGTTTCCTGGGGGCGCTCAACACGACTTTTCAAAGGCAATCTTGAAATCCCAACCGGTAAAGAAAAAGGCGAAGAATTTCAATTACCATTTAACGATATATCTGAAAGCCTTCAAAAGGCAGGATTATACTGTCCGGGTTCCCTGGTAAAAATAAAAATTGTTTCCGATCACCCCCTCACTTTTGGTATCCCCTCCGAGATCGGTGTATTTTATCGCGGGCGTCCGGTTTTTACGTCTTCACTCCCATATTTTGATATGGATCGTCGGGTTATTGCCGGCTTTCCTGAAAAAAATATTTTAATGAGCGGATATTGTGAAAATGAAGAAAAAATTGGTAATAAAAGTGCCATGATCTGGCTTAAAAAAGGAAAGGGACAGCTCGTGTTGATTGCCTTCAATCCTCAATTTCGGGCCTCAACACAAGCGTCTTATAAACTATTATTTAATGCGGTGTTATTAAAAAATCATTTATGATATATAAGGAAGTCTCAAAAGTTCTATAAAAAAATAATAAATTACTCCGTACCACCTACGGTGGATAATCTTAAAAAACATTTACGATTTTGATCAATTTATAAATTCTGATTGCGTTTTTGGAGTCGCATATCGTGTTGATTTAAATATTAACCACCAAGCGCACGAAGCACACGA
>CAZBBC010000105.1:0-17137 GCA_964489835.1 uncultured Calditrichota bacterium | reverse complement strand
TCCAATCATCAAACCAATCTGTCTCACTTCTCTGACAAGCTCTGGATTATATCCGACAAATTTTTTCGCAAAAAAAGCACCTTTTTTTTCAGCTTGTTGCGGTAGATCATTCTCAATTATGAACTCTATCGTTGCCAGTGAGGCAGCACAGGCTAAGGGATTACCGCCGAATGTTGTACCATGTTTTCCATAAGGAACCTTGATTGCAGAAGAGCAGAGCACTGCACCTATCGGGAAACCACCAGCCATTGCCTTTGAAATACAAAGTAGATCGGGTTTGATCTTAAAGTGATCACAGGCAAAAAATTTACCTGTTCGTCCGAAGCCGGTTTGCACTTCGTCAATTATTAAGAAGATCTTCTTCTCCGAACATATTTGTTGCACCTGGTTGAAATAGTCCGGGTCTCCGATGTGAATCCCACCCTCACCCTGGACCACTTCCAGAATAATTGCGGCTGTATTGTCATTAATTGTTTCCGCCAACTTATCGATATTGTTAAATGGAACAAAATGGAATCCCGGAACTAATGGTTCAAAAGGATGGCGGTAATTAGGATTAAAGGTAGCACTAAGGGCTCCGAATGTCCGGCCATGAAATCCGCGCATTGCGGAGATAAATTCTGTTTTTTTATGGTTCAGCCGAACGAACTTAAAAGCCGCTTCAACACTCTCTGCTCCAGAATTACAAAGAAATGTTTTTACGAGACCGGGAGGAGAAATCTTCACCAGTTTATCCATGAGCATCGCCCGTGTTTCATTATAAAAGGAGCCGGTACAAGTGATCAATTTTTCCGCTTGTTGCCTGAGGGCTTCAATTAATTTATCATTGGCATGCCCAATACTGGCCACCCCATGCCCGGAAGTACAATCAATATATTCTTTACCGTTTTCATCCCAGACTTTGTCGTTTTTTCCTTTGACCAGAGCAATTTCACGTTTTTTAAATAAGCTTAAACCATAGGTATCTTCGAGATTTTTGAAATCGGTCATGTTATTACTGTCCCCTTTCTGGCTAAGGCGTCATGAATGGGATGATCCACACGCCCGTCGGATATGATAACATAATGAGCCCCCGTTTCGAATAATTTTCTTATAGCCAGGATTTTCCGTTTCATCCGTCCTGGCAGCCGTTCCTCAAGTTGTTGTAACTGATGATGTGGAATCGTCTGCATTAAAGTATCGCGATCCTCCGGATCATTTAATAATCCTGGTGCTTCAATCAGCTGAATAATTTTTTGGGCATGAACAGATTGCTGCAAAACATTAATAATATCATCATTTTCAGAATTGATGGCGTAATTGTTCTCATCGATAATGGGAACGCAAAGGACAGGAATAAAACCATTTTCGAGAAGAAGATTCAATAGCCGTTGATTTATTTTTTGCGGTTTTCCTGAAAAATCACGAATAATTTTCAGTTTTCCGTTTTCCTTTACACGGATACCGGTATTTCTTTTGCCTTGAATTATTTTGCCATCCAGGCCTGAAAGACCCACTGCATTGATCCCTCTCTGATGGCACAGTTCAACGATTCGTTTATTTTTTAAACCGGCATAGGCCATCATCATTATATCCAGCGCGCTCTCATCAGAAAAAACACTGCTATATCCTGTAACGGAGGTAATGATTTTCTTTGGTTTTTTCAATTCTTTTGCTAATTGATCACGAAGTGCATTTGCCCCGTGTACAATAATAAAGGATTCGGATATTTCCGCAAGATCAGAAATAATTCCCTGGAGATTAATTGATTCTCCACCACCGATTTTTACAATTATCATTTCAAAATTTCCTAATCGTTTTATTCTCGATCAATTGCCAATTTTTTTGACCGGGATAGGGATCGGAACAGAGAATCAGTTCGGATTCGGAGCGTTTGAGATTTAAAGAAAAATACCCCGGATCTTCATTAAAATATGATACCACGTAGGCATGTTCTTTATCAGCGATTATAATATTCATGGCTTTGATATAGCGGCTTCGTTTTTCGACTATTTGTACGCTTTTTTCCAGTGCCTCTATCAATTTTCCTTTATAAAATCTAAGGATAAAGTTAAAAAGCTTCTCAGCCCCGATACTTCCTTTCTCACGTATTTTAACACCATGCATTTCACCATTAAAAATATATCTCAAAGAATTTTCAGAAAAGGGCATATTGTTCTGCACACCAATATCCTGATCCCGAAAGGCACTACGGGCATGGGCTACGAGCAATGTTGTTTTCCCAAAACAACTGAAGTCATCTTCCCATATAGGTGTGATACTTTTATAATTTTTCCACTCATTTTCAATAAGATAGGAACAACCCCATCCATCTCCCTGGTATTCTTTGCTATTCTTGGAAATTCCGGCAAAATATTCCAGGTGCTGGTGGATATCAAATTCATTTTTGGATCTAACGTAGAGTAATCTGCACATTTTTTATAAGATCTGCGAATTATATTCAAATGCCATGAGATGTTATCTCGATGTCTTTTTGATCTCTATTAAATAGGATGAAGTCCCGGAAACTCCAGGGCGGTAGTTTCCGCAAATCCATGCATTATATTTAATGCCTGAACAGCCTGTCCGGCGGACCCTTTCATTAAATTGTCAATTGCACTGATTACCACCAAGCGATTCGAATTTTCATCCAATTCAAATCCAATATCGCAATAATTGGTTCCTGCGATTAATTTTGGTTCGGGAAAGCGATAACTGCCGTCCCGTTCTTTAACAATGCGTATAAACGGTTCCTCAGCATATTCCTCCCGATACAATTTCCAGATATCCTTTTCTTCCGTTTTTTTCTTTAAAAAAACATGACTGGTCGCTAAAACGCCTCGAACCATTTCCACAGAAGTAGCTGAGAAATGAATTTTTACATTTTCCCCAAAGTTCAGTTCTTGTTCAATCTCCGCGCTATGACGATGGCCTGTTGGAGAAAAGGAACGAATACACCCGCTCCGCACCGGATGATGGGAGGCCTCACTGCTTCGGTTACCGCCTTCACTGGAGCCCACTTTAACTTCTACCACGGTCTGTGTAGTCTCAACCAGATTATTTTTAAATAACGGATATAGTCCCAAAATCGTAGCGGTAGCGTTACATCCTGCGCTGGATACCCATGGACTGGTTCGCATTTCTTCCCGGTGTATTTCAGGAATGCCGTAAATGAAATTTTTCATGATTTCCGCTTTGGGATGCGGCTTTTTGTACCAGGTTTGGTAAATGGCAGCAGAATTCAAACGGAAATCTGCGCTCAGATCAATAATTTTTCCGGCCAGTTTAATGTAATTTTCGATTTTCTGCATGGACTCGCCATGTGGCAGACAAAGAAAAAGTAAATCACATTTTTCCAAGTCATCGAGACCGCAGAATTTGAGCGCTGTTTTTTTTCGAAGATTTGGATGAACCTTGTGGACAAATTTACCAAAATAGCGTTCCGAGGTAACCTGAAAAATTTCTACATTTGGGTGGAAAAGCAAAAGTCGTATTAATTCACCTCCTGTGTAGCCGGATGCGCCTGCAATGGACACCTTTATTTTTCTCATTATCTCTCACCCCGCGCAACCCTGATAACATAATCAATAATCAGCCCGGGAATATTTACACCAGTAATGTCGATACTATTCTTAAATTCCATGGTATAATTGACTTCATTAACCAGTAGGCCGTCATTTGATTCAAAAATATCGATGGCGACGACACCACCGCCAACTGCATTTGCTGCTTGCATAGAAATATTGCTGATTTCATCCGTAAGCGGACATTTGCTGACCCTACCTCCACGTGCAGTATTGGTAATCCAGTGTTCGGAATTGCGGTAAATAGCGGCAATACACTGATCACCGACCACAAATGAACGTATATCGCGACCCTTTTTTTCTATGTATTTTTGAATATAGAAAATAGAATGATGATAACTGCCCAAAATCGTTTTATGTTCCAGCAGGGCCTCAGCAGCCTCACGATCATTTATTTTTGCCAGGAGCCTTCCCCAGGAGCCAACCGCAGGTTTTATGACCACTGGATACCCCATTTCTTCTATGGCCTTCAATGCGGAATTTTCAGTAAAAGCAATGTTGACCGGTGGTTGGGGAACTCCGAAGGCTTTCAATGCTTTCGATGTCAGGAGTTTGTCACCGCATGTTAAGCTGACATTGGCTCTGTTTACACATTTAATATCCATCGCCTCAAACAGGATAAGAGAATGTAAAGCACGTGAGTGATTTATCGAACGCTCTAATAAGACATCAATATCGAATCTATTTTTATCCAGATTAAAAATCAATTCCCGGTCATCTATCATGATGATTTCAATATTCTTTCTTTGTTTTAATTCATCAAGCAGGAATTTCTCCTCTTTTCTTATCAATGAATGTAAAAATCCAATTTTCATTTTTGATCCTTTGCAATGAGATGGTAGTGTAAAAAATAGTCACAGAGCACACTGAGCAATATCATAGATCTCGCACAAGTTAAGGAGGCAGTTCTATAGTATAGGATATTATTTTCTCAATTCTATCTTTATATGAATATTTTTTTTAAGATCACAGAGTGATTCTCTGGGGGCTCTGTGGTTTTTTTTTTATTGTCCTTTTATTTATTCTTTTATGTCCCGATTTAATCGGGATAACACTACTAATAAGATTGAAACATATGATTAGTAAATGAGTTTTTATTTAGGGACAGGGTGTTTTTGGCACCATTCGACGATATGCTTTAATTCGGCAAGATCAACCGTGCGCCCTTTTTGGCCGATGGATTTCACTATGTTAAGGATCTTCGGCAGGTGTTCCTTGTCTAAATCTATATTTAATTTTTCCAGTGCCCATTGAAGTGAAGAGATCCCAGACATATGATCCAGCGAAACTTTCATCTGTCTTCCGACAATCACAGGATCAAGGCTCTGGTAATGTGCAGGATTTTCTATGGCCGCATGTGTATGTACGCCAGCGCAGTGTGTAAATGCATTTTCACCAATGATTGGATAGTTAGCTGGAATTGGCATACGGGAATAGCGGCTCACCAGATCATACAATTCCGGTAATTTTTTCGGATTCCATTTAGAACTTTCATGATACTCGGTTAAAAGGGTCGTTATCAGCTGGGCGAGATCCACAATACCGGCACGCTCACCGATTCCAAGAACAGAAGCGTCAATAATTTCAGCACCGGCACGATATCCATCCAAAGCGTTTGCTAAAGCCAGACCGCGATCATTGTGGCAATGGACGGCAATGGCCGGCGATAGGGAATGATTGCTCAGACTATCTTTTAATCGAGTGACATAATCATACATATTATGCTTGGAGCCGGGAATTAAAAATCCGGTCGTATCGGCAATACTTATAATATCTGCACCGGCCTCAACAGCAGCAACCGCTGCACTGAGAACATTTTCAAATTTTGAACGTACGGTGTCTTCCGGGGTATAACGAATAATAAGATCCGGATTGTTTTTTTTTGCATATTCAATGGATCTGGCAATTAGGTCGATCGCCGTATTCAATTCTTTTTTAAATATATGATTCAGACGTTCCTCTGATACACAGTAGAAGATACCTAAAAAACCGACGCCACATTCTAAAGCCAAATCGATATCTTTTTCCAGTGAACGGGAATGTGCACCGATAACTGCTTTTAATCCCCGGTTAGCGATTTGTTTTACAGCCTCATGTATCTCCGTTGTAACCATGGGATGGCCTGCCTCAATGATATCGATACCTATTTCATCCAGAAAATCGGCAATCGCCAGTTTAATATGTCCGTCAAAATAAACACCGGGCGTTTGTTCCCCTTCACGGAGAGTAGTATCCAGAATTTTTACCAAACTTTATTCTCCCCAGTCTTCTTCTTCCTGTGGTGCTTCAGCCAGTAGCGGTGGATCGAGACTGATGACTTCCAGCTCTACTCCGCAATCAGAGCAGGTAATCAGTTCGCCCTTGACCGTATCCTCAGTTAATCCCACTGCAGCAGCACACACGGGACATTCAGCATTTTTTTCCATTGATTTCTCCTAAACTTTTATAGTACTTATAAAAAAAACCTTCCAGATAAAGTTATGAAAGGTTCATAATCGATATAATAATAGGAAATCAGACAATTATTCAAAAAAGCACCCTAAATTTAGCAAATATATAGTCGATGAACAAATTAAATATGAATAATAATTTAAAAAAGCGTATAAATAAAAGATTACGATTGTTTACCTGATTAATTCATGAATTTTAGATCTATCATATGGCGACAATTAAGTCTCCCTTAAAAAAGGGACTAATCCCGTCTTACGGGACTAACCACTTTTATTCAGCCTGTTGCAGATTAGGCACTTTTAAACAATTCTGAGGTTTTAAACGCGCAGATTGTCATTCCTGTCCTGCTCATGGAGCGGGAGGAATCTATAAAAAATCAATCACTTAGGTGATTTGTTAACATGGATCCCTGCTGGAGTTTATCCCTTATGGATTCCTGCCTTCGCAGGAATGACAGGAAGGGACAGGGATGACAGTTCAGGATAATTTTACTAATCTGCAACAGCCTGTATTAGGGGGGTGAGTATGTCCTTAACTCCATAAAAATTGTAAAGATTTCTTTCCCGACGTGTGGTGACTTGCAATGACGATACTGTGGCCGAAATTGCGAGCGATAGTGAAGCAATCTATTGTATATTAGCTCCACCTGATGTGAGTTTTTTCATCTGACAAGTTAAACAAGATACTCAGGAAAAATCGTTTTAAAAAGAATCAGCTATATCTTACCTTTCATATATATGTAATAATTGTCTGATATTTTTTAGTGCAGGAATTATTCGGTTAAAAGTAGGTAGAAATATGTGCCCAGTGTGGTTACAGAAATAGCGATCGCTATTTCTGCTACGGTGTCGTATCTTTTTGTTTTATTGAAGAGTAATTCAATTTTGTGGGAATCAGAAGCTCTCTGATATTTATCATAAGCATCATCGGCACGACCTTTAAAATAAAAAGATGCCCAGCTGGAAAGAAGAGATGTTACAATTAATCCTTCACGATACCATTTCAAGTGATTGTGGTTATCCGGTAGCCTGGCGACTTTCAGATGTCTGTCTGCCTCAATTGGCTCAAGAGAGATTTTGTATTCATCATGACCTTTAAATACATTAATGGATCTATTCTTATATCCTTTTTTTTCCACTCTCAAAGATTTTCTTTCTATGACATCCAGGTTATAGGTCAGTGGTGTGTTACCGAGAAGATCATCACCGTCAAATACCCTGCTGCCAAATGGCAGACTTAATATCTTTATATTCTGTGATTCTGTGAAATCCAGGCTTATTCGTTCACCATTTTCAATGGTTATGTTTTTAATAATTCCTCTATTTGACCAATCAAGTATCTGCGGATTGTAAACATGAATTTTATGAAAACCTACCGGTACTTCGAAATTTAATATCGAGTGTTTTGAAGCCAATGTTGTATCAATATAAATATACATGCCATCCTGAACAGTAATGGAAAGATAACCGGTATTCTCCATTCCTGTGACGGTAGTTGACAGGCTAAAAAAGATAAAGATAAATAGGCATTTAATGTTTTTCAACATAGGCAATCACCTGTTTTTCCTCACACCCAAGAATCAGTTTACCCCTGCTTATCAGGGGAGTCGTTCGTGCTCTTCCCGGAAGATCGATTGTTTGCAAAAGATGTCCGTCATTTTTATTAAGAACATAAAACTTTTGGCCAAGTGTAGTAAAATAAAGATAAGAGTCAGTTACCAGGGCTGACCCGGATATGGGACCGTCACCATTAAAGCTCCAGGTGACCTCAAAGGTAATTTTATCCATTGCAATGAGTCTGCCGTCACTGAGGCACACATATATATGTTTATTATCAATGGTCGGACCAATATAGGACTGAACATGCAGATCACCCTGATGCACTATTTTTCCATTATCCAGATTCAAAACAGACAGTCTGCCGCGATGTGAGAAGATATATATCCGCTTCCCCTCAATGACCGGATCGGCAAATACCGCTTCATTTAACTCTTTTTCCCATAGAACGACGCCGGAAGTATATTCAAGTGCTAAGATTTTACCATTTAAGGTGACCGTGATCATCTTGTCCCCGATAAAAGCCGGAGAGTTTCTTATTTCTGTGGCCAGAGATTTTTGCCAGATCTCCTCGCCGGTGAGATAATTGAAACAGAAGATCTCTCCATCCAATGTTTGGAAAAGTGTTTTTTCATTAACTACCACCGGAGATGACCGGGATAAATGTTTTTTTACGCGCCAAAGAAGGCGGCCCTCGGTAATATTATAGGCTATCAGTCCATAGGAGCCGGACTCACATGTCTGATATAAAATATTTTGGTAAACGGTCGGCGGAACGGCACAGGCATCGCCCACATTTATTTTTTCGACCAATTCTCCGTTACTTATATCTACTGCTGCCAGATAACCATTATATGTGGCAAAAATCAACCAGTCGTCCACGCTGATAAATCCGTTATTTGGAAGAGACATATAATCTTCCTCCCATTCTTCTTGGAGTGGCGGGTGTAATTCTGTATCACTGACTGTATTACGACAGTAATTCATTTGTAATGTTAAGCGTCGGTCAACATCCGCCCTTTGCCCATCAGGAAAATCTGCAATATGAAAACGGCTGCAGCCAAATGAAACCAGAGAAATCACTATCAGTAAATTTTGTATATTTTTCTTTATCATTTAAAAATCCCAACCAAAAAAGAATTGAGTAAATATACCATCACTGATTTTTCTAAAATCAGTCCGTTTACCCATATCCAGCCTTAAAACGAGATATCCAATAAAACGCATACGCAGACCAAGTCCAAAACTACCCAACAAACCCTCCTGATCCCATTGCCACGTTCCGTTCCAGGCGTTGCCGGCATCAAAAAATAAGGCGCCTCTGATCGAAGGAAAACCAATAGATCCAAAGGGAAATCGGATGCCTAAAAGATCGATAAACGGGAATCGTAATTCATGGCTTGTAAAGACTGCCTGTCTGCCCCTGATCGACCACAAACTATATCCACGTAGATCCCAACTGCCACCGAGAAAGAATCTTCTCGCTTCGAGACCCTTGTTCTGCAGATACAGAAATCTCATGGCATAGGCACTTCGCAGACCAAGACGAAAATACTTCCGATAGTCTAAAATAAGGGTATAATAATTGACATTGGAAAACTTGAGATCGAAGGTATTACCAATGGTTACTTTATATCTCTCGCCGTCAACAGGTCCTGAAGATGACCATAGAGAATTGTCTTTTACTACAGAAATAAAATTTGAGCTCAAATAAGCAAAGCGCCGTCTGCCGATGAATTCTTTATCAGAATAACTGTAACTGGAAGAGTATTCTAAACGGATAAATTTTGAAATAGGATAACTGAGTGCAAGGAAACCACCCACCCGGTCCTCAAAATAAAACAGGTCATCATAGTTAAAATTGCGACCCACAAATCGAAACAGGCCATAGGCATAATTCATACGTTTTTCCAGCGAAACTTTGGTTACCGCGAGACTGAAACTTTTCAGAAAATCTGAGCTGGTTCGTGCATTATTATAAATTAAAAAATGGTATTGGTCATTGCCGAGTATGTCAGTAAACGCGATCTGGGCACCACCGGTTGTGCCGAATATCGGGTCGTTGGAAACCTGAGATTGGACGATATCAAGATCATATTGTTTGGTGTATCTGATTTTATCAATCTGGGGATCCGCTTTCAGATTATTAAATTGCCAGGGCAGGGGATTCTTTTTTAAATTTGTAATATGGAATTTCTCTGCTTCTTCCTTTAATTGCAATACATTCTCAAGATACCTAATCTGAAATCTTTGATTCTCAAAGACTCCAAATAGTAGCCCATTATCCGGTGTCCACTCCGGATCAAAAGCAGCGTTGGCAAAACTGGTAATTTTATATTCTTCTTGCGGACGGTCTTCGGCACCCAGCGCGAGTAAGTAAATATTAAGAGAAAGATCTCTGTCGGAAGTAAACGCAATGTGTTTGCCATCCGGTGAAAAAACCGGTGCCAGATCTCTTTGATTTCCATAAGTAAGATAGGATATATTGCCGTCATTTACATTTAGAAGGAATAAATTATAGGACCATTGTTCTCCTAATTCCGTGCGATCGGAAGAAAAAACGATAAAATTGCCATCCGGAGACCAGGAAGGATCATTGTCATCGTAAGCATCATCAGTAAGTTTAGTCAGTATTTCTGATTGTATGTCAAACAAATATATGTCTTTATTTCCGCTAAAGGATAAACCGGTAAAGGCTATCTTTTTTCCATCCGGAGACCAGGAAGGCGAGAGTATCCCGACAAGATCATCGAAATAATATTTGGCCTCAATTTTTTGACCGGGAATATCGTATAAATATAAAGCATCATTTTCACCACTCTTTGAACCAAAGGCCAGGAGACCTTCTTCGCTTACATCAATTTTAGAACTGAATAAATGAAAAGCTTCAAAATCAGACGTTTCTTCTCCTTTTATCAGAATTTCCGATTTTTCATCCTCCTCAATCTCCAGGGGTTCCAAGGGGGTTATATAAACACTGGAATAGCCAATTCGGTTAGCTGTGAAAACTATATAGGGTTGCCCATTCTGGGAATAATAGGAGGGTTTAAAATTGTAACCCTCGCGCACAATCGTTTCACTGACATTCTGGGAAAAATCATGGTCAGCCAGTGTGGGGTAATAACGCTTTTTAAGATGATACAACCAATCGGAATCAAATTCGCGATAGGACATACCAATAGTCTCAATAAAGCTTCCTTCAAAGGTATTGTGTTTCCAAATATTTTCCATCAGGAGCAGGATTTTTTCTTCTCCATACTTTTCCGATATATATTCCAATAAAGCCTGACCGACTTTATACATCATAAAGGTACCGCTGATTCTCCAGATATCATTTAAGGACACCATATAATTATTCAAAACGGCATCTTTTAATACCATCTCCGCCTGCGCGTCCCACTTGCTAGACCATATTTCAGCCAAACCCTCTGTAAACCACAGGGGTGGATATACTGCACTTCCAATCTGGTTGTTGTTTTTTAGAATGCGGCCCAGTTTACTGTGCATGAACACATGTACCAATTCATGCCAGATGACTTTGCGGAATTGATTAAGATTCCCATTATTTGGAATGACAACTCTACCCTTTAAGAACTCGAAGAATCCGCCAACACCTTCCGGGATGAAGCCGGGAGTTATATTGGTTTGTTGAAAATGTGCATGTGTACTATAAAAAATCAGAGGAATACGATTTATTACTGTATGATTAAAATTGCTTTGTAGTGAATGATAAGCATCCTCAGCAAATTGGGCACCTTTTTCTGCAATATCCTGCATTTCCGGGTAATAATAGATATCAAAGTGTTCCGTTTTTAAAATATGCCAATCGAAACGGGTGTACTGGACCTTATTCCTGCCAAAATAGAATCCCTGGGCAAAGACCGACGAGGATAGTGTAAAGAGTACCAGAAGTGAAATAAAATTAAACTTAATTGTATTTAATGTCATTTTGATTTTATTTTTAAGTCATTAAATTTAAAGTAACTTTTCAGTGAAACGCATTAAAGATTAAAAAGTTGACTAATAATTGTAACTTTTTATACATATGAAATCAAATTATTATTTATCAAAATTTATTTCCTGGGGAGAAAATAACTAATGAAGTCAATCTTGGTCACCGGGGGTGCAGGGTTTATTGGTAGTAATTATTCCCGGTATATACTGAATAAATATCCGGATTATAAAATTACCGTTTTAGATGCTCTGACCTATGCAGGAAATTTAAACAATTTATCTGATCTAAAAGATAATAAGCGGTTCTCTTTTGTTCACGGTAATATCTGTGATGAGAAAATAGTTGATAAATTGATGAGAAGCGTGGATATGGTGGTTAATTTTGCCGCAGAAACACACGTGGATCGATCCATTCATCAGGCCGGTGATTTTATAGATACGGATATTCGCGGAACCTATGTCTTGCTGGAAGCAGTCAGACAATATAGTATTGAGCGGTTTTTACAAATATCAACGGATGAAGTTTATGGTTCAATTGAGAAAGGGTCATTTCTTGAGTCAGATCCCTTAAAACCCAACAGTCCTTATTCTGCCTCTAAGGCTGGGGCTGATCTACTGGTAAGATCTTATTTTATTACATATAAGACACCAGTATTAATTACTCGCAGTTCAAATAATTTCGGGCCCTATCAATATCCTGAGAAATTGATACCTTTATTTATTACGAATGCTCTTGACAATATTTCTGTTCCTTTATATGGTGATGGAAAGAATGTACGTGACTGGTTATATGTTTTGGATAATTGTTCAGCGATTGATCTGGTTTTGCACAGGGGTAAATTTGGTGAAATTTATAATGTTGGGGCTGGAAATGAACAGGAAAATATAATAATCACAACGACAATATTGAAATTGCTCAATAAATCGACGGATCTTATTAAGTATGTAACGGATCGGCCGGGTCATGATCGCAGATATTCAGTCAATATAAAAAAACTAATATCACTGGGATGGCAGCCACAAAAAAACTTCCAGCAGGCGTTGAAGGAGACTGTTCAGTGGTATAAAAAAAATGAAAATTGGTGGCGTAAAATAAAAGAACAACAAGACGAATATAAACGTTTCTATGCTGTTCAGTATGAGAACAGGTAAAAAAATTCCAGCAAATCACTAAAGATTCAGGGAAAAGTCAAATAATCCGTATGAACCGTCCAAGAAATCCATGCAAAAATCACCCGCAGAAATCTTCTTCCAGGCGATGTTTTCAATGTAAAAAATATATCTGCAGTATATGCCAGATAAACCAATTCCATCATTTATTTTGCAGTTATTGGTGCATCTGTCGGTATATAATATCACGATATATACTCCGATCCAAGACTCTGAGGGATTATATTCCTCTAATTGTCATAGTGATTATTATTCAGATTATGTTTTACTATTTTGTAAAGCCGGAATCACAAAATCCGGAGGTTTCCAAAATTCATGATCCATCACTCATTGAACAGTTGACTGATTCGGAACGGAATAAATATTCAATTGATACTATTTTCTCCCGTTTATCACAGTCCTTAATCATTGGGGGTACGGGGCCAGCAAATAGTTTACTCGGACTCTGGCATAATGGCCGGTTTTCTGCTTCCGCTATAACATTTAATAACAAATATGAATTTCCTCCTCAAGCCCTTTATTTAGGGAATAATACCTTTACGGTTTGGAGTCTGGCGGCGGATGGTACAACCGTCCATATTGATTCGTTATCCATTCAGTATGTTTCACAGAGAATACAATCGCTGGCCATACCGCTGACTATCTTAAATGTAAATGAAAATATTCTGGCGCTGACATTTGATGCCGGATCTGCTGCAAACGGTGCGGACTCTATCATCAGCATATTGGAGTCAAAAAATATTAAGTTAACATTTTTTTTAACCGGTCGTTTTATTCGCAAATTTCCTCAAATCGTACAGAATCTGGTTGAAAATAATCATGAATTGGCAAATCATACGCTTACCCACCCGCATTTGACGTCTTATGAGGAAAATGGTGCACAGAATTTGCGTGAAAATGTAAATCGTTCTTTTATTTTTACACAGTTAAATAGCACCGATAGTTTAATGTTCGCCGGATTCGCTACACACTTAAAACCTTATTGGCGGGCGCCCTTCGGTGAATATAATAAGCAAATACTCACCTGGGCGGCAGAAGCAGGTTATAAACATGTCGGCTGGAGTCCGGGATGCGATACCAGAGACTGGATAAGTGACCCTGAATCGGAGCTATATTGTACCAACGAAGAAATTTATGAGCATCTTATCGATCTTGAGTCCAGAGGACGACTGAAGGGGTCAATTATTCTTATGCATCTTCATTCTGAAAGGAAGGAAGATGCTGCTTATAAAATTTTAGCCAAATTAATAGATACATTACAAGAAAGGAATTATAGAATTGTAACCATTTCAGAATTAATACATGCCTCGATTTCTCTTTGAAACACCCTGTCGGTTGTTTGACATTTCTTATTAATTATTATAAATTTATAAGCTGAGAAATTATTCCTATAACTGGGAACTTATTTCGACTAAATGTGTAATAATTATTGATTTATTGCATATTTGCTTTATTCCACCAAGTAGTCAATAGACATTTAACAATTGATTAAAAGACTGTTTTATTCCTTTGATCGGCTGATTGGCTCAAGGAAAACAAGGTGCTTCATATTTGCCGGTTCTGGTGATAAAATTTTTTGGCGACAATCCATGCGCAAGTTCATATTTATCATTTCTATCATTCTTATAATTTTGTTCGGTGTTCTCCTGGGTACACCTTATTTACTATCCGCATTTGGTCTTGATCAAAATCTCAAAGATTACGTGACTAACCGCCTTTCTGAAGACGGAAAAACGATCATTAATGTAAATGATATAGAAATCAAGTTTGGTAAAATTGAATTAAGAGATATTGAATATAAAAGTGAGAGTGCCCGGGCAAATTTCATTATTCGCGGTATAGAGTTTGATTATAATTTTTTTACACTTTTAACAAATTTAAAAGAACCACACCGGGCAATCGATAAAATTTATCTGGTGGAGCCACGGATTATTTTTAAGGATTTAGATCAGCAGGAATTACTGACGAATGGTATGGCAGATACTACAAAAATAAACATTCTGGAGATTTTAAATCAATTTGAAAATATTGACCGCATTCATCTGAAAAATGGCAGTCTCAGTTTGGAAAGGAAGGGTGGAGAAAATCTGGCTCTGGCGAAGAGATTGAATGGTTGGATTGATAGCAGAGATTTTACATCGATCAGCATCAGTGCTGATGGGGACATATTTTATGGATCGGAAGCAAATTTTGAGATGTTCGGTCAGGTAAATCTTAAGGAGGAGTCATTTTTTATCCAGTTAGATTTGCATGATTATGATTTTCGCAGTGCTCCCATCGCAAAAATTAACGAATACCTTCAGATCAAAGATGGTATTATAGACAGTAAACTGGATATAAAAAGTGTTTCCTTTAATCTTGATAGCATTACTATCAATGGTTATGTAGATATTTCCCAGACCACCTTCAGATTTTTTGAAAGTGAATTAACCGATCTGGAAATGCATGCGCAGATAGATAATAACCAACTGATTCTAAATGATGGTAGGGGAAAAATTAAAAATTCAAGTTTTACCATTGCTGCTAATATTAGCGACATTTTTGATCCGGAAATTATTGGTGAAATACGCAGTGATCGTTTAGAAATTACTATCATCGCTGATTATTTTAATTTAAAAGGATTTCAGAAAAATAATATTAGCCTCAATGGCCGGTTTAATATATCGCAAAAGAAACTTACAGCGGCAGCAAATTTATCTGCCCCACAGATTATATTTAATGAGCAGCAAATCAACAAATTGAGGGCGGATGTCACTCTTGATGATGATGTGCTAAAGTTCAGTAGATTGAGCTTTAATGTTCTTGGTTTCGAAGTGGGGGGTATAAGTACTACTGATTTGACCAGTGGTGCGTTCGGTACTCACTTTGTAAGTAATCGAAATTTTGATGAACACTTTTTTTTCGACAATCTCTCCAATGCTGGGGAATTTATTAGTATTGATATACAAGGAAATTTCAATGAAGAGAAGGCTGTAGGAAATTGGGATTACGTATTATCCAATCCGATGGATACTTTACTAGCAATAACAGGAAAATTAGGACTCGAAAAAGACATTTTTACCTTTTCAAATGATAGAACAGATATCAATGATTTTCTGCTAAAACTGCAAATTTCTGAAGTTTTTGATAGCCCTACGATAAATTTTGGATACCTGGAAAATTTACCATTCCATGTACTTACCAGCAGAAAGTGGGTGGCGGATTTGATGTGTAATTATGAAGTCGAGGGAATTCTGGTAGGAAAGATTGGGGATCTGAACGCTCAGGTGTCAATCGTGGACCGGGCGTTTCCTAAAAGACAATTTGCCATCACATCGAATATCCATGATTTGATAAAGGTTGAAAAGAATATTAATGGTTCTATTAAATTTAATAAATTCCAGGGGGAATATAATTTTTTATTAGGTGATGATTTTTTAACCGGATCAATTCAATCAAATCATACATTGAAGGGTTCAATTGATTTAAATTTAAGTCGGGAAGAACAGATCAGAGCTATCCTGAATCTTGATAATTTCGCCCTTAATAAATTACTGACAGATACAACTTTGAGTGGATACGGTGAATTAAATGGTAATATCAATATTACCGGTACGCTTGATGATCCACTGATGAATGCAGCGCTAAATGGTGACCGGTTTGTTATTAATGATATGGGTTACTACAGTTTCGATTTAACGCTTGAAGCGGATACGAATCGATTAAAACTGGATAATTTAAAAATTGCGTTGAATAACCGGGCGATTCTCAACGGATCTTTTGAAATCGATTATGAATCAGAGAGCATACTGGGCATTGTCCACGGAGATGATGTAGATGCCGATTATATGATTCAAACGCTATTTCATGAAAACAATCTTGTCTCCGGTACCGGTAGATATCGTTTCGAAGTCAGGGGCTCGTTGCAATCTCCTCAGATATCAGGTGAAATTAATCTTAATGATGGTATTATTCAAAAAATTCCATACGATGAAATAACCATAGAATTGCAGGACTCTCTGTCTGAAGGAAATGCTTTTATCGATTATAAGAATCATCATATTAATATTAAAGAATTTGTCGCTATAAAAGCCGGGCAGTATCACCTGGAGGGTTCCGGTAATTTACCACTTTTTGATGATGGTACCATTGATCTTCATGCAAAATATGATGGAGATCTGTTGTGGCTGATTCCCAAGTGGGATGATTTTTTTATTGATGGAGCTTCTTTCACGACCATAAGGATCAGTATAGCGGGAACCCCAAATCGGCCAAGGATTACCGAAGGAACGGCAATCATTGAACGTGGTGAACTATGGTTGGATGATGTTGCCAAGCACATTGAGAATATTCAAGGTAAAATTTATATTGAAGAAAACTCAGATTATATTGTTCTTGAAAATATCAGTGCCGAAATTGACGGTCAGAAACTAATAGATGATGAACTGCCTGAAATGGAGAAAA
>CAZBBC010000104.1:8742-17271 GCA_964489835.1 uncultured Calditrichota bacterium | reverse complement strand
TTACACGGATTTCATTTAAAAATTATAATTATTTTTGTTTTATTCCGTGTCCGGCTGCGCCGGATAATCTGTGGATAAAAGTTTTTAAAATTTTTGCTGAAATAACAGAGTTTTTTGCTATAATTGCATAAACCACGAAGATACTTTTATTAAATAGAAATAGAAACCTAAACCCTGTATTAATCGTAGGATATAAAAAGAAAGGACAAACCATTGCCCTGGATTTTACGCATGATATTGATCACCTTTGTTATTATACTGATACCTTACGGATATACGGCCTGGCGTCTAATCAAAGCCCTTACTCTTTTCTTCCCACAACATATCCGGCTTATTCAGTATGGAATTTCTTCCCTATTTATATTTATCTCACTATTTCCGGTTATTCTCGGTATTTCTTATCTTGCCGGGGAATATCGAAATCTTTTCTCCGATCAAATTTCCATCCTGGATATTCTTTTTCTTTATCCTTTCTGGATTGGATTGATCATCATTCTGGAAACTCTTCCCTACTTTCTGGCATCAGATCTTTTTCTTTTAACCACCCGGTGGTTATCTGGCACCATAAAAATAGACTGGGAAAAATGGATAGCCGTATTAAAAATGGCGATTATCAGTTTTTTTATTTTATTCGTCTCCATTCGAATTTATCTGGATACAACTAAAATAAAAGTATCCTCATTTGAAATACCGGTGAAAGACCTGCCACCGGTATTAGGAGAACTCAATTGGGTCCTGACCGCCGATGTACAAGTCGATCCCTATACACCAATGAAAAAGATGGAACGTTTTATAGAAAAGATAAAAATCCTATCCCCGGATATGCTTTTTTTTGCCGGTGATCTTGTTACCCGGGGTACTTCTTTTATTGATCAGGGAGTAGATATTCTCTGTACGACAAAGGCCCGGCTAGCCCGAATCGCCTGTGTTGGTGATCATGATATCTGGTCCAATGCCGGAAAGATCGCTGGTGGTTTGCAGAAATGTGGATGGGGATTTTTAGATAATGGTCATCAGATAGTTTCCTATAAAGGTGCCAAAATCCTTGTAACCGGCGTGAGTTATGTCTACAGTAAACGAATTTCTCCCCCGGAACTTCAGAATTTATTAGAAACAGCCCCTGCAGCCGATGTAAAAATCATTCTGGTTCACCAGCCGTCAAAACTGGTGATTGATACAGCTGCTAAATATGGTTATCATCTGCTTCTGGCCGGACATACACACGGGGGCCAGATCATTTTGAAGCCTTTTGGTATTACGATTACGCCCACACAATTTGAAAATGACCTATATTCAGGAATGGGTGAAGAGGATCAGATGAAGATTATTATAACCGACGGTATTGGTGTGAGTATTATTCCACTTCGTTATCGGGCCCAGGGAGAAATTGTACACTTTAAACTTATAAATAAGTTCTGATAAATTGCCTTTAAATCGTCATTGCGAGGAATGTAATGACGAAGCAATCTAATTTTTTACTTATTTTTGTGAGATTGCTTTATCCCGATCTTTCAGAGATTTTTTTCGGTTAATCATTTATACGATCGTTTTGTTTTAAACGCAGAGTACGCTGAGTTCGCAAAGATTATTTATATAAACTTATGAAAAGTCTATTAATTACAACGTGCAAATTAATCTCAAAAATAAAAAATCTTTAACAGACTACTGATTTTCTTAAATTAAAATAATACCACCATAATTATTTTGATTTGTTTTCACATTACACTATTTGATTATTTTAATCTACATTTTCTCTGCGTTCTTTGCGCCCTCTGCGTTTAATTTAATTATGTAATATCTATTTTTCTATACATACAAAATCCCTGATCTTTTGGGTATCGCTATGATGCCATCAGATTCGTTGAATCGATTAAACAATAAACATCAAAATCGTTTTCTTCTTAATTTCATATTCGTATCGTTCTTTTTCATCAAAAATTTTATCCAATTCATCGGTGGACAGTATATTTTTGATGTCAGCAGGGTGATAATAAAATAACAGACAACCTAAAAAAGTCTCAACCGAAATATTCTGAGGAAAATTAGGGGCGATACTTTTTTTTAATTCTCCTAATATCTCTTCATATAGTATAAGAAGATCGTTCCCGTGGTTCCCCAGGCAGCGAAGGATAACCAATGCGATAAATGTGATCGTCGTTCCTACCCCTTCTACGCCAATATCCTTTAGTTTTAGTGGAAAATGACTAAAATGCTTAAATATATTTAAATATATATCCTGCGCATAAGGATACAGGTGGTATTCCGATAATTCTTTGGCGATTTTGTAATCAATTTTATCTAGCATTGTTGTTCTATTCTAGTTAACCTGGATAATAAATAAGCCACAGAAGCCAACATATTGTTATTAATAAATTTTATCTTCGCGAAATCTAATCCCCCTTACAAAAGGGGGTTAGGGGGATGTTTATAAATAACTTAGACCATTTTTATATCCCCCTTAGTCCCCCTTTTCCAAGGGGGAAACAGATCCTGCTTATAATTAAATTGGCACGAATAAAGTGATATTGCAACAGCCCTAAATAAAGGGGGATTTAACTCATTTATTTTATATAACTTATAAATAAAATTACATTAACTTCGTGTGATCTGTCCCACCTGCGGTGGATAATCTTAAAAAACATTTACGATTTTGATCAATTTAAAAATTCTGCTTGGGTTTCTGGCATCGCATACCGTGTTGATCTAAATATAAACCACGAAGTCCACGAAGATCACTAAGATCTTATATTGACTATTCTTTTATCTAGAGCAATGTTAACTAAAAGATTATATTAATATTTAAAAACTTCGTGTGCTTCGTGGTTAAATCTTTTTATATATTATAATTTAAACGGCCAGTGTCCGTCTCTCACCCAAGGGTGCACCCTAGGTCCTCTGTGGCTGAAAAAGTAACAGGCGTGTCTCAGTGATTATACACATGGACATCACGCTGCGGGAAAGGTATCGAAATGCCCTCTGAATCAAAGGTTAATTTGACATTTTCCTGCAAATCAAATTTAATGTTCAAGTAATCGGATGAATTACACCATACCCAAACGGCAAAATTTACCGAGCTATCGCCAAGTTCCGATACAGCCACCCTTGGCGCGGGATCGTCCAGGATGCGCCCATCCTCTTTTACTAAGCGTTTCAATATATCTTTCGCTTTCCTGATATCATCTGAATAGCTGATACCAAAAGTCATATCAATCCTTCTCGTGGATTCGGTTGTAAAATTGGTAATGCTTCCGTTTGATAAATTTCCGTTTGGAATAACAATGGTCTTGTTATCCGGGGTTTTCAGAACTGTATTAAAAACCTGGATTGAATGTACCGTCCCCAGAAAACCCTGGGCATCAATAAAATCACCAACTTTGAAGGGTTTAAAAAGTAATAACAACACCCCGCCGGCAAAATTAGCCAGGCTTCCTTGTAATGACAAACCAACCGCCAGACCGGCTGCGCCAAGTAAGGCAATAAAAGAGGTCATCTCCACTCCCAGCATCGAGATCACACTGATAAAGAGAAGTACTTTTAACAGAATCCTGACCAGACTAAGTAAAAATTTTTTTAAGGATATTTCAATATTTCCTTTTTCCATGGCCCGTTCAAAGCCTTTGCCTAGCAGTTTTATCACATATAAACCAACAACCAGTGTTAATATCGCCAATAAAAGATTGGGTCCATATTTCAATAATAATTCAATGCCTTTCTCAGCATAAATTGACAGATCATCCATTTCCAGCTCCTCATTTTTAATTTGAAATTTTTACCAATAAAACTAAAGAAAGCCTACAATGAAGTAGAGACGTAGCATGCTACGTCTCTACCAATCGCCCCAGCGATCCGCCGGAAAAAAGAAAATTTTTAGCGAAACCGAAAACTGCAAATAAAAAAATATCGGTTAATCCTTGCCTCGTCTCTCATTAAAGATATCCAAGTATCTCTGCAAAGATCTTTTAAGGAGTTTCCGGATTTATAGTAATCCCATTGGACTTCCCGGTTCCCTCTCTCTTTTCAAGAGAGGGGGTTAGGGGGTGAGTTCTTTGAACCAACTCTCCGGACATTTTAAATCTATAAACCATTTTATCTCTAATAATAATTTAAAATTATTTAAGTTAAAATCGGACACTCATAAAAAATTTGTGACAGTGAATTTAAACAACCAAAATAAATCATTAGTTACAGATCTCTCACCCAGCATCTAATAAGTCTCATCTAAATAAACAGGCATGGGAGAAAAGGTATGGATTAACAGGTTTCAAAACAATATGATATTTGTATAATTTTTCATTATTTTCTTAGTGATCAACCTGAGATAAAGGGAGTATACCATGGCTTATGATTTTCCTATGTTAATCGATGGAGAATTTATAAAAACAGAGGATATGCTTGAGATTTATTCCTCCTTTGACAATCATTTGGTTGGACATACTTATCGGGCCTCCCCCGTTGAAATTGAACAAACAATTGTCGCCGCTGAAAGAGCTTTTGAAATAACAAAGCAAATGCCAGTTTATGAGCGGGCGGAAAAACTGGCAATGATTGTCAATGATATCCGTGATAACAAAGAGGAATTTGCACAACTGATCTGCGAGGAGGCGGCAAAGCCGATCAAGACGGCCCGGGCGGAAGTTGAGCGGGGAATTTTTACCTTTATTGATGCAATGGAGGAATGCAAAAGGATCCGGGGTGAATATATGCCTTTGGATCTGGAGCCAAATTCAAAAGGCCGATGGGCACTGAACAGACGCTTTCCCATCGGACCGATTCTCGGTATCTCGCCTTTTAATTTTCCACTCAACCTGGTCGCCCATAAGGTTGCGCCGGCATTAGCTTCCGGAAATCCACTCATATTAAAGCCGGCCTCACCCACACCATTGACCTCTCTAAGGTTAGCGCAATCTGTCAGCAGAGCCGGCTGGCCGGCCGGTGGTTTAAATGTAATACCGATGGATTCAAAAAATGCACATTTGTTGGTAAACGATGAACGTATAAAAATGATGACTTTTACCGGTAGCCCGGTGGTGGGCTGGGAATTAAAGAACCGTTCGGGCCGGAAACGGGTCACCCTGGAATTAGGAGGAAATGCAGCAGTAATCATACATAAAGATGCTGATATTGAATATGCGGTTACCCGATGCGTCAGCGGCAGCTTTGGTTATGCCGGACAGAGTTGCATTTCTGTGCAAAGAATCTATATTCACGCTGATATTTACCCATTGTTTATGAAATCATTCCTGACTAAAATCAATGAATTGGTGGTCGGTAATCCTGCGGATGAAAAGACAGATGTTGGCCCGATGATCCATACCAGTGAAGTAAAACGGGTAAAAGAGTGGCTAGATACAGCGATAAGTGCAGGAGCAACCGTTGAAATTGGCGGTAACTATGAAAATAATCTCTTTGAGCCAACCGTTGTGTCAAAGGTAGATCCACAATTAGCGATAAACTGCCAGGAAGTGTTCGCTCCACTGGTAGTGGTTCATCCTTACACGGATATTGAAGATGCCTTCAGACAGGTGAACGACTCTGACTATGGTTTACAGGCTGGTATCTTTACAAAAGATGCAAAGGTAATATTCACTGCTTATGAAGCGCTAGATGTCGGTGCTGTTACTGTTGGAGAAGTTCCCACCTATCGTATCGATCATATGCCCTATGGAGGAACAAAACAATCAGGCCTAGGTCGTGAGGGCGTACGCTTTGCCATCGAAGCGATGACAGAAACAAAATTACTGGTGATGAATATCTAAACTGGTCATTCATATCGTAGCGATTCTGCAAACAAAAAAAATAATACTTACCCTCCCCCAGCCCCCCCTGCTTGCAGGGAGGGGTGTCGACCCGCCTCAGGCGGGGAGACGGGGTGGGTAATTTATCCAAAGCCGATGATCGGTATCGGTTTCTTAATGATCTTTGCTAAAAAACAAACTTTTTGGCTATAATAACATAAACAACACGATAAATTTTTAATGACCATTTCTCAATCCCACCCTACATTTACAATATCTGTTATTATTACCACTTTTAATAGAATAAAAGTTCTGGAGAGAGCGATCCTCTCGGTTCAGGAACAAACCCGACCAGCTGATGAGATCATTGTCATCGATGATGGATCAACAGATGGAACTGATCGCCTGATACCTGCAAAATACCCTGATATCAAATATGTAAAGCAGAAGAATTCAGGAATCAGTCAGGCCCGCAATCAGGGGATTCTTCGGTCAACAAGCAACTGGATCGCATTTCTTGATTCGGATGATGCGTGGCTGCCAAAAAAGCTCGAGAATCAGGAAAAGACGCTGCAAACCTCATTGGAGTATCTCATCTGCCACACGAATGAAATATGGATAAGAAACGGTAAACGGGTAAATCCGATGAAAAAGCACGAAAAATCCGGCGGTCATATTTTTCAAAAATGCCTTCCACGATGCATCATCTCTCCATCATCGGTAATCATTCATCGCACCATATTTGACCGGTTTGGCACCTTTGATAAATCTCTTCCGGTTTGTGAAGACTATGATCTATGGCTGCGGATTTGCGCCTTCATTCCGGTATTATATCTCCCGGAACCACAAATTAGAAAGTATGGCGGACATGGGGATCAATTATCCCGGAAATACTGGGGAATGGATCGATTCAGGATCATAGCTCTTGAAAAACTAATCAATAATCCTGAACTGACTGCGGATAAAAAACGATCGGCTTTAGAAATGATTCTCGATAAGATCGGAATATTTATCAAAGGCGCCCGAAAACGTGGCAATGATCAAGAGGTGAATATTTTCTCGGAGAAGAGAAAAAAATATCAAAATTTATTTGATTCATTGTAGGCAGGGTGGGACTTAACCGCAAAGACGCCGCAGTTGATGAGTGAAGAGAGAAGAGCGTATAGAAACATGAGAGAAAGCAGAGAGCAGAATGCAGTAAGCAGTTGATTACCCGGCTTTCGGCATTCTGCTTTCTGTTTTCTATTTGTCGATATTATGCTAAACAAGGAAAAAGATCCCTAAGGGGAAACCCCAAATTCCAAATCCCAAATAATTCCCAACTAGATCCTAATACCTTATACCTTATACCTAAGGGCACAGCATACCGCGCACTCACGTGATCAATCACAAGAACCAACCCTTAATTCTCTTTTTATCCAAATATTCGATCATTAACAAAACATAAAACGGCACATATTCTAAAAAGAGTATCCAGACTGATTCTTCCCAATTACCGTTTATTGAATAATGTTTTAAGACGTAATATGAAAGTTGTATTAAAAAGGTGAAACTCAGCCAGGACCAGTTAGGTTGAAAAATAAGGAAAGGAATCATCCAGATCAGATACCATGGATAGAGTGTCGGGGTTAAAAGGAGGATTGTTCCGGTTAAAATATAACTTGTCTGTATAAAACGGATACCACGAAATCCGGCGATGGGCTTGAGTTTATTAATCTGGTCAAAGATTACTACAAGCAAGATAATTACCGCAATCATTTTATAATAAAAAGCGGTATTGATATAAAATATCTCCAGGTGACCACCGAGCATCGCCGTCATCCATTCAAATTCCCGCACATTAACCCATTTAAAAAATGAATTAATGATTTGATAAATAGCACCATTGAACTCCCAGCGGTTTAAATATGAATATAAACCTGGAAGTGGAAGTGTACCCCCGAGGCTGAATGGAATTAAGATTACGGCACTTATACCCAGCACCAATAATCCTTTGCGAATAAATTTGTTAATCAGTAAAGGAATACCGGAGATCAGCGGGATGAATTTGGTCATGATTGCCAAAGAAAAGAATAAAATACTTCGCCAGTCGTAATGTTTGTAAAAGGTGTAGACTGCCAGCCAGAAAAATAAGGCCCCGATGATTTCCAGGTGACCGCTGTGATATGTCTCGATGATCAGCAAAGGATTATAGAAGAATATAAGTAGCCTGAATTTATCAAGACTGAAATGGTGCAGGAGTTTTAATAACAAGACGACAAAAAGTGTTTCAATAACCAGGAGTAGCATCTTCCATGTAAAAACAGTCCCTCCGATCCAATGGTTAACCAGGAAAAAAAACTGGGAGACCGGCGGATAGACCGTAGCGATTCCCGGAAAATTTATTTGGGGATACACACTCTCATCGCGGAACTCTGACAGTTTCACATTGTCAGGCGCATACGCATACGGATTAATTCCAGCAGCGCTTATTCTCCCATCCCAGAGATAACGATAGATATCATCGGAAAGTACCGGTTCTGATGGGATGAGTATCAGACGAAACAAAATGCCAATGATCAAAAACGAGGAAAATGAGATCTTTTTCGGGAAAGAATCTCTAAGAACCAGAGATATCAGGTAACCATACAAAGCATATAAAAGTAAAAGAAGTCCAAAATAAATTTCGATTGTATTCCGGAAATCGTCCAGATAGCCAATAAAAAAGTATAAAATCAGTGTTGAAAATAATATCAAAAAAATTCGTAATGAATGATTTCGCATTTTAATTAGTTTTTGAATAAATTACTCACCC
>CAZBBC010000104.1:0-8642 GCA_964489835.1 uncultured Calditrichota bacterium | reverse complement strand
AATAAACATGATAATTATAAAGAACATATCTGTTGCAGGCAAGTCCCTATTACTCATTTTCTTCATCGCCTTCTTCCATCCCCTGAATGCTCAGGATCCCACGAATATTCCCATTAAACAAATTGTGATTATCGGAAATGATATAACCGATGACAATGTCATCCTGCGTGAATTACTTCTTCAAACAGGGGATATTCCCACACAGGAGACGATGAATGAGTCCTATCGCCGTCTCATGAACCTTTATCTTTTTAACCGTGTGGAAATGAAACTCTATCCGCAGGACACACAAGGCTTGCTTCTTGTTATAGAAGTAACAGAGCAAATTTATTTTTATCCTCTCCCTATATTTACTTTTCATGATCGTGATTGGGATAAATATTCTTATGGCGTAAGCGTCATCAATATGAACTTTCGCGGGCAAAATGAACGACTTTGGGCCGGTATCTGGCTTGGTTACCGACCGGGTTTTGGTATCAAATATACCGATCAATGGGCGGGTGATTCGCTACACCTAACCACCGGATTTAGTCTCATGAAGGCGACTTTCGACCATCGTACACTGGGTTTTTATGAACATCATGTTTATGGTGCTGCATCGGTTGGCAAATGGTGGGGATATCATTTTAATACCAGTCTTTCATTTCATTTCGATCGAATTAAGGTCGCGGAATATTATAAATATTTAATGCACTCGGGAAAATCCACAGAGTATATCTTTGGCATAGAATTATCCGTGCGTTATGATACCCGTGACCTATATTCCTATCCCTCAAACGGTTGGTACAATCGATTTAACATTTTTAAATATGGACTGTTCGAGAATTACAATGACTACATCAAAACCGTGATCGATATAAGAAAATATATTACTATCGGACCGATTATTATTGCGGGTAGATTGATGCAAAATTCCCTGTTCGGCGAAGTACCGATTTATCGAATGAACTATATTGGATTCTCCGAAAGAGTTCGGGGTCATTTTTATAATGTCCGGGAAGGAAAACACGTTCAGATTGCTGGTATTGAAACCCGGTTTAATATTATACCGATCCGGTATTTTTCATTTAATTTACCAGCCATTCCGGCACAATATCTAACAAATCTTAAAATCGGATTGAGTGCTGCTTTGTTTATTGATACCGGGATTGTATGGGATAAGTCCAATGAATATAAATATGATAACTTTAGCACCGGTTTTGGTCTGGGGCTTCATCTCCATCTACCGTATGTAGAAGTATTTCGATTTGACTATGGATTTGACAGGAACTGGAGAGGTCAATTAACGATGGAAGTCGGTGTGGTGTTTTAGAGACTATTTACCGGATAATTTCTGGCGTTTTGCCAGCTCGGTCAGTTCTGATTTTATTTTGATGTAATTCTTCAGACGATCCTCATCCAGGATCCCTTCGTGAAGCGCTTCTTTTACTGCACACCCCGGTTCCTGTTCATGCCGGCAATCCCTAAAACGACAGTTATGGGCAATCGTCTCAATATCAGTGAAGGTATGATACAAATCATCTTCTCCCGCCCACAATTGAATTTCTCGCATCCCCGGATTGTCCATGATCAGCCCACCCCTTGGCAGGATAATTATTTCCCGGCGGCTGGTTGTATGTTGTCCCTTTCCGTCACTTGTACTGATATCACTCACTTTTTGACGATCATATCCGAGTAATTGATTGATTATTGTCGACTTTCCAACACCGGAAGAACCAAGAAGTGCTGCGGTTTGTCCTTTTTTAATGTATTGATTTAGTTTAAATACCTGCTTTCCCTTCAGGGCAACCATCGTAAGAACAGAAACGTCAGGAAAGATATTTTGTACGTCCTTTTGTATCGCACTTTTCTGTTTACAGAGATCGGCTTTATTCAGGATAATAATCGGTAACATACCGCTTTTTTGAACTAAAGTCATATAGCGTTCAATTCGCCGCAGATTAAATTCCCGGTCCAAACCGGCGATGATCAGGGCAATATCCACATTGGCAGCGATGATTTGTTCATTTATTTCACCACCTGAACGTTTTTTCCGTCCGCCGGAGGATATCCGCGAAAAACTGCTTTTTCTTGGCAGTATTGCTTTAATGGAAGCGCTTAATTTCCCGGGCAGTAATTGTGCGGCTACCCAGTCACCGACCACGGGTGTAGGATGTTTGGGCTCTTTCTGATGCCAGAGAATTCCCCGGGCACTGGCTTTTAGTTCTCCATTCTCGCTAAAAAGCAAATATGATTTTTTCTGTTCACTAAATATACGCGCCGGGATCAGGTCTTCCTTTTCATACCTGGCAAACTGGCTGCTAAAGAACCCGTCCCAACCAATTTCCTGAAGATTCGTTGAGCTATAAGATTTCTGAAGGGGGTGACTTACCTGTATCATTCAAAAAAATTCAAATTTATGAAAAATGTTTTTTTCATTGAAGCAAAATCTATTCCCCCTTATTAAAGGGGGTTAGGGGGTTGTTTATACATAACATAGGTCAGTTTCATATCCCCCTCAATCCCCCTTTTCCAAGGGGGAAGCAGAGTTTTCAATCATTAAAGACTATACTACCTGCAACGCCTGCGCTTTTTTACGCATGCCTTTGATATCATCCAGAACGGCGATCAGGCTGGGTATGACAAAAAGAGTCAGAAGGGTAGATATCAGGAGCCCAAATAGAATCACATTTGCCAAAGGTGACCACATTTCGGACATGCCGCCTATTCCGAATGCCATTGGTATAAGACCGGAAATAGTCGTCAAAGAGGTTAGAATAATCGGACGCAAGCGTAAACGACCGCCATCAATAATACTTCTCCAGATGCGGGTCTGAGAAATATCTTTCTCTTTTCGGCGGGCATTTACGAAATGTATCATAACAATCGCGTCATTGACAACAATCCCGGCAAGGGCTACAAATCCATACATGGCGACCACACTGAATGGATTGCCAGAGATAATAAGACCCAGCATCGCTCCAATCAAAGCAAATGGTACCGTCGTGAGTATGACTAACGGTTGTACATAAGAATTAAACTGAGTACCTAAAATCAGGAAAATTAAAATCAGACTTAATACGAACAAAGAAGAAATATCTTCAAATACATTCACAAACTCCTCGAACTGCCCACCTATTTTAAAGCTAATCCCTGGAAACCTTTGTTCCATATCCGGAAATATATCCAGTAAGCGGTTATTAACCTTATCAAGCGATGTAATCGATTCATCGATTTCTCCACTGACAATGATCGTCCTTTTTTGATCGAATCTTTTAATTTCATCCGGTCCGGTCTTGATGTCGAAACTGACCATTTCCCGCAAGGCAACCGTCTGCCCGCTCTGATTAGTAATCCGAAGATTGAGTACATTATTCAAGGCTGAGCGATTTTTCTGATCATATTTTACGATAACATCAATTTCCTCATCGCCTTCCCTGTACTCAGTGACTTCTATACCATCAAAGGCATATCTTACATTTAAGGCGACGTATTGGGTATTAAAGCCATATAGCGCCGCTTTTTCATCATCAACAATGATACGAATCTCATCTTTCCCGGGTGGAAAATCGTCGCTGATGCTGTACGTTCCGGGCATATTCCTCAGAGAATCCTGTAAGGCAAGGGAGGCTTCTTTGATATCATTCAAATATTTTCCCTGCACTTTTACTGCAATTGGTTTTCCCACAGGAGGGCCACCAGAAAGTTTTTCAAAATCAACAAAAGTCGGGCCACTGATAGTAGCGGTCTGTTCACGCATCATCAGTATCATTTCATCTGTTGAATGGGTTCGCACCTCCACCGGTTTTAGCTGGAAAAAAACCTGGGCGACATTCTTTCTTGTTAACCACTCCTCATTCCCCTGAAGCAATCCCACATTTACAACCATCGCTTCAATATCCTCCTGGGGAAGTTTTTTAGCTGCAGCCTCATATTTTTTTACAATGCGATCGGTTTCCGCCAGGCTGGTTCCTTCCGGAAGTTTGATCAAAACCTTAAACTGATCCCAGTCTTCTTCCCCAAACATCTGTACACCGATGAGAGGGATAATCCCCAGAGACGAGATCAAAACAAGTACCAGAGCTACCAGGATAAGGTAGCGCCTGCGTAACATCTTAATCAGATAACGCCCATAGAGGCTGCGCATCTTTTTAAAGAATTTCCTGTCGCCGCGTGAAAAAACCTTCGAACCTGCTGTCCAGTCCGCATAATGGGAGGGAAGCAATACAAAGGCTTCAAACATCGAAGCAATGAGAGCCAGAGCAAAGATAATGGGTATGATTCTCATAAATTTACCCATAATACCGGGTAATAATATCAAGGGCAAAAAAGCGGCAATATTTGTTCCGATTGAAGATAGAATCGGAGTGACGACTTCTTTTGAACCGTTGATCGCTGCCTGATAAGAACTATAACCACGCATACGATAGCGATGGCAGTTTTCAAGAACAATGATGGCATCATCGACAATAATACCAAGAACCATTACCAGGGCAAACAGAGTATTACCGTTAAGGGTATAACCAGCCACATACATAAAAATAAAAGTAATAAAAAAAGATATAGGGATACCGAGGGCGGATAAAAGTGAATTGGCCTTACCCAAAAAAAAGTAAAGGACAAAAATAATCAGGATCATCCCGGTGATAGCATTATTCCGCAGAATATTGATCGTACGGCTGATATAGATCGAGTTATCGTTTGTATAAATAAATTCGACACCATCCGGCACCTCTTCTCTGTAAGAGTCAACCACCTCTTTAATCCCATTGATGGCGTCGATCGAATTTGCATCTCCCGACTTTGAAATTGAGAAAGTAATCGATGGATAATCATTCAGACGTGAGAGAATCGTTAATTCCTCCCGCCGATCCCGCACGACCGCAACATCTTTGATCTTCAGGTATTCCCCACCCGGTGATGTACGAATGATTGTATTCTCAATCTCGGTAATCGATTGGTATTCTCCCAGCGATCGGATCAGATATTCCTTTGTTCCAAAAGTTATATTGCCACCCGGAACATTTAAATTCCTGGTCTTCAAAGCGAATATAATTTCGTCGAATGATACATTCATGGCATTGAGCTTCACCGGGTCGGTTTCCACCCATATTTCCCGTTCCGCCAGTCCGGAAACCTGAATTTTAGCCACTCCCGGAAGATCTTTAAGATCTTCTTCCAGATTATCCGCAATCTTTTGTGCCTCATTATCTGAAACCGTATAGGACATATTAATGGCTATTACCGGTAAAAAATCTCCGCTGTCAAACGCCTCAATCAGTGGATCTTCTGCATCTTCAGGTAAATCAACTTTATCTATCTCCGCTTTCAAATCAACATAATGTTCACGAAATTCGCTTTCTGACATATCCTCGAACTTAACCATTACAAAACCGAAGCCTTCACCTGCATTCGATTGAATTTCGGAGATATCCTCAATATCCTTAATTTCAGATTCGATCGGATCAACGATCAGACTCTCAGTATCATACGGTGCTGCTCCCGGGTAAAGTATGGTGATAAATACCCAGTTAAAATCTATTTGTGGATTAATTTCTGTTGGCATGCGCAGAAGGGAGATTGTTCCGAAAATAAATAGTCCAACCATAAGAAGGTTGACAAGTACCGGGTTTTTAACTGAAAATTCTGCAATTGACATGTTTAAGATCCTGATGATTGATTAATTACCCCACCGGTTCAGCTTTGATTTCTAATTATCGGGAAACGCTTTCATTTCATCTTTAATATTGTCCAACAATCGATCTTCATCTGTATCTTCCGCTTTATCATAAGCTTCTCTTGCTTTCTCAAATTCACCCAGGGCTCTATAGGCATTACCCAAATAATAATAAGTCCAGTATACGAGCCGATCCTCTTCATCTTTATTCGAGTTAATCATTTGATTGAGATGGTCGATTGCCTTCTGATACTTTTTCTGCTTATAATAAACGACACCCCTATGATGATCAATCTCTCGCAGATTCTTTACGATGTATTCATCGGTTACATTTGTATATTTACTTTCAATACTATCCAGAAGATTTAATGATTGATCGTAATTACTACATTCTTCGAAATTCCTGGCCTTGATAAGTAATATATCTATGTCGTGTATCTCATTATCCATTCGTTCCTGAGCCAATTCATAGGCTCGTTCACTATCATCTTCGTTGATCTGTTGCAGGTGGTATTTCGCTTTTTCCCGCTCATTCAAGATCTCATAGCAATGGGCAACCTTATAATGCGACCAGGGTGTAATCCAGCGTTTTTTCCCGACTTCTACCGTATCACCGGCAATCGCCTGTAAATAGTAATTTTTCGCTAACTCAAAATTATTCAGATTATAGTAAACTTCACCCAGCTGGTAATAGATGCTGCCACGCGGAAGAAGACTCTGGTTCTTCTCACTTTTTAAAATCCTTTTAAAGGCTGCCACTGCTTTATTACATTCACCCATACGGGAATAGCATCGTCCCAGAGAGATGAGTGCTCCCGGATTATCCGGATACCTCTCCAATAATTCACTAAATATGACAATTGCCTTTTCATATTCTTTTTCGCGGTACGTATATATTGCCCCCAGAAAAAACATCGCCTCCGTTTTTGTATACACTCCCTTGGTGGCTGCAAGATACAGTTCATTAATTCCTTTTTCCTTGTCCCCCTCAACACCGAGCAGAAAGGAAAGAATTTTCACAAATCGCGGCAGTACATCCGCAAGATAATGATAGATCCCCAGGCCGAGGTAGGCATCGTAATAGGTTGGATCGAGTGCTACCACCTTTTCCAGATAGAGTACGCCTTTTTTACCATACCAGTAAGCCTTTAAATAACTCCCGGTCATGGCATAGTATCTTCCCAGGCTGCCATAGGCGCCCCCAAGATAAAACATGGCGTCAATATCCTCGTCATCCTCATCAAGTCTATCTTCCGCGATTTCCGCTGCCAGGAAGGAATGATCGCGAAATTTGTCTCCAATCGCTTCATTTTTAATATCTTCAGAGAACATCCAGAAATAAGCAGCCGATCTCAGGAAATACCCCCGGGGATTTTCGGGCTCCAGACGGATAATCTGCTCAAACACTTCGGCGGCCTCTTCGTAATATAGATTTGTCGCCAGATCAATACCCTTTAGTGCCAGATAATGAACCGTTGAATCCTGTGCCCACAGCCGCATACTAGAGATGATAATGAGTATGAATATATTTAAGAACCGATTCATGCCAGTCCCAAAATTAATGTAGTGATTCGATGTTAACTGGTGATTTATCTTTCAGGTTTTTTATCCCAACTGTTACAATGGTGTCACCGACCGAGATGCCTTTTTCAATCGCAATCAGATTGTCAAAAGAATCTCCAATTATAACATGTCTCAATGTTGCCTTCGTACCAGATATAAGATATACAAAATTGCTGTCATTGTTTGAAACAATGGAATGATCCGGCACCACAATTTCATCCAATTTGCTATTGAGGATGATAGTGACCCTGGCAGTCATACCGGCACGGATGCGATAATCATCTGTATTCTTAACATGGATTTCAACAACAAAGGCCCCGGTATTTTCATCTGCCTGAGGTGAAATATAACGCACAACCCCACTAAATATTTCATTTCTTATGGCAGAGATTTCAATATCTGCTTTTTTTCCTGTCTGAATATGAGTGATCATTTCCTGGGCTACACCGATTTCAATTTTAAGTGATGAAAGGTCCACTACCCGATAAATGGGAACGTTCGCTGATACCATGGTTCCCAAATCAATATATCTTCTTGAAACATATCCATTGATGGGAGAAGATATGCGGGTATCATTATAGGTCTTTTCCATTAAGCTAAGCGTTGCCAGAGCAGACAGATGACTGGCCTCCGCTGTTTTTACCGCCAGTAACGAACTTTCGTATTCCAGTTTTGAGATGTCACCGGCTTTGTATAATTCCTCATCACTGGTCAGATTGAGTTGGGCGATCTTTACATTGTTCTCCGCTGATAATACTCCGGCTTTTGCCTGCTTATAATTACTCAGTGGAATTTTATCATCAATAACAGCCATAATATCCTTAACCGTCACCGCGTCACCTAATTTTTTATTAATGGTTTTTACTTTTCCGGAGACTTCAGCAACAATTTCAACGGTATGTTTTGGTTTAAGAATACCAGTGATAGAAAGATCCCGTACAACATTTTGAGATTTGACCAACAATGCCTCAACCGGAATACCTCTGTCGTTTTCTTTTTCTTTTTGAAGATTACTTTCAGTGGCCCCGGACTCTTCACCTTGTCCACATCCGGACAGAAAAAAATGAAAAATAAAAACCGGTATACTAAAAAGAAAAATTTTATATTTCATATTCTATCGGCTCCACACCTTTTATAGATTTTTAATCGTAAGAATATCATAAAAATCATGAGAGTAAATATATCTATATAATCTACCGGGCTACAATTAACCAGATCTATTCATAACGTAGCCGTTGGCTGCAAACAAAGAAAAAAATAGTCCACGGATTTTCCGTCGAAGCCGGATCCCGTCATAGCCACGTCTGCGCCGCTGCGAGAAATGAATTATCCCGGTTAGTAAAATTTTTGCTAATCGCCCCGGCGATCCGCCGCGGCGGAAATAACCAAGTTTTTGGCTACAATTGCATAGCGCAGCATATTG
>CAZBBC010000103.1:0-17632 GCA_964489835.1 uncultured Calditrichota bacterium | reverse complement strand
ACACGGATTTTCACGGATTAATTTTTTTTGTTTGCAGCATCGCTGCGTTATGCTATTATAGCCAAAAACTTTGTTATTTCCGCCGCGGCGGATCGCCGGGGCGATTAGCAAAATTAGTACAACGCGGAATAATTTATTTCTCGCAGCGGCGCAGCGATGTTACTATTTATTAATAATTATTTTAGTTTTAATCCGTGTTAATTCGTGTAATCCGTGGACTATTTTTTTTTGTTTGCAGCATCGCTGCGCTATGATATAAAACGAAGTTATAATTTATAGAAATATATAAAAATTTTGAGAGTAATCAAAAGGTTCAATCAAAGGAAATTTTATACTCGATAGGAATATCCTTCTTCATCGCCAATATCCAATCTTTATATTCCTTTTCAATCTTAAAATTAAGAGCCATACCTTTAATTTGTTCCCAGTCTTTTTCAAGGGTAACTTCGCGTGGCTCACTATACTGGTTTAACCTTACAATATGGTAACCGTAATCGGTTTTGAAAGGCTGACTGATCTCTCCAACTTTCATACTGGTTACAACTTTTTTAAATTCAGGGATCGCTAATTTATCCACCTCCCACCGACCAAGGTGACCTTTATCATTTCCCACATTTTCATCATCAGAATATAAAACAGCCAATGAGTCGAAGTCTTCTCCGTTCAAAATTTTTTCACGAATTACCTGAAGTTCTTGCACTACCTCTTTTTCATCATCGGCACTGGGTTTCAACTGGATCAGAATATGTGCGGTATGTATTTTCTCTCCTCTTTTTTCAATTAACTTAATAATATGAAAACCAAATTGTGTCTGTACCGGATCCGAAACCTGTCCGGGTTCCAGGCTAAAGGCCACTTCTTCAAATTCTTTGACAAGATCACCTCGATTGATAAATCCCAAATCACCGCCTCGACTCGAGGTACCCGGGTCTTCCGAATACTGTTCTGCCAGTTTAGAGAAATCTCCACCACTGTCTATCTTTTCTTTAATCTCCATAATTTTTCTGAGAGCTTGATCTGCACTTGAACCACCCGCTTTAACCTGTTTTAAAATATGGCTAACATCAACTGTTTCTTTCATGTTGGGAATGCTATCCTTATATGTTTGATAAAACTTTTCAACTTCTCTTCTTGATACCTGTAAACTCTGAAATTTTGTTCTACGAAGGGTTTCGATCTTGAGGCGATTTTCTGTTTCAACTCTCAAATCCCTTTTTATTTTTTTCATCGGGCTCTGAAAAGCCGCTTCCAGTTTATCTTCAGATCCGGCTCTTTCTATGAGGGTACGAATCTGTTCTTCAAGATAGCGGTCAACTTCCCTGTCGGTTGCTTGGATGGTATCCTCATCAGCTTTTGTCAAGAGTATCTTTTGCTCGATTAGTCGCTCCAAAACATCTCTTTTAAGCGATTTGAACAGTTCCGGGTTGGTTGCAACATTTATCTTATTCTGTAAAACATAATTCTGAACATACTGTTCGACTTCAGATGCAAGAATAATTTCCTGACCGACAATGGCTGCGACGCCATCAACCAATTGTTGACCGTTTACAGGTCCGAGCATAAAAACAAAAAAGATAAACAAAATGCTGGCTATTTTTATCATAGTATTCTCTGATTAATATTATTTTTTAAGGTACTGAAAGTTTTGATAGATCGGTCTGGATCGTAAATCTGGAGCGTAGGGTTTGTTTCAGATTGTCGATCTCTTCATTTCTTTTGATCAACTGAATTCGCATATTGATCTCATTTCGGGCTAAATCAAGATCCTTAATACTCCCCTTTTTCTGAAAATCCAACAATTGAATATAATGATAGCCATAGATTGTCTTAAGAGGCCCGGAAATATTTCCTGTTTTCATATTACTTATTCGTCTAACAATCGTCCCGGGAAAATCAGAAAGTTTCTGATACCCCAGATTTCCTATAGGACGTTCCGGTGTGGATTGTTGATCAAAAAAATTCTTTTGAATTACTTCCATTAGATTTTTACTGTTCCGGATTTCTGAGCGAATAGCAGCGTCATCGTTTTCAATGACAAGATGAATAATATGGACATAGTCATCATCCCAGACAAACTCTTTTTGATGCTTCTCATAATAGTCTTCCACTTCCTGATCTAATATCCTGTAATTATTACTGAGGTGACTTTTTAGGAATTTTTGAACGAGGAGGTTTCTCTGATAATTATTCACAAGCAATTTTTCTTCTTCGCTTAGTGATAATCCTTCTTCCAATGCGACCTGATAAAAAATTTCTTGTTCAATCCATTTTTCCATTAGATTTCTTTTAAGAGCTAATTTAACCTCGGGAGATGTATCTTCAGGAATCGATACTTCTAACTCAGTATCACTAAGTGCAGCCATATTCACCTGTGCGATCACATTGCTCTTGGTATTATCCTGGTCGGTACATCCACCCTGTAAAATCACGAGCCAGGCAGCACAGGGAAATAACCATAATCGCATATTTTTTATCAGATTTTTCATCATCATTGCATTAAATTGTCTTTAATTTTTCTTCATCATAAATTACGGGGTATTTTTCCCGCAGGCCAGTTTCCCAAAGCGCTTTAAATTTATCAGTTTTTTCACGTTTACACATGTTTTTGGCTTTTTGTTTGACTTCAGAGAATGGACTGAGAGTTTCTTCACGTTTTTTACCGGTCTTAAAGACTGCCCAGCCACGGCCGTATTTGACCGGTCCGCCAATTTTACCTCCCGGGCCAATTTCAATGGCTTTTTGAGAAACAGCACCGCGTCCATTTTTATTTTTATAGCCTACATATCCGCCTTTGGATTTAAGTTTTTTATCTTCTGAATACTTTTTTGCCAACGTCTCAAATTTTTGTCCCTGTCTGGCCATTTTTTCTATTTTTCCTGCCAGTTTTTCATCTTTTGTATAAATTTCCCAGATTTCAATTTCTTCAGCTTTACTAAATTTTTGCGGATTATTATTATAAAAATTCTCTACCTCTTCATCGCTGATCGTGACTTTATCGCGTACTTCTCTCATTTCCACAATACGATTAAGATTGTTTTCCGTAAAGGCTCTCATTTGATCAACCACCAAATCATCACTGGGTATGTCTCTTTGCTCTGCATCAAAAATCACCAGTTCATTTAAACATAACCGCTCAATCTCCCGTATAACAATCTCGAAATCTTGAGAATTACTAAAAGCTCTAACAATCTGCTTATCATATGTATCAGCTAAGGTACCAAGGGTCGTTTTATGATCTTTCCATTCTGCAAAAACAATATCCCGCCGGGAACCGGAAAAATTTTCATTGGATATTGCTTTGTTCTTTGTTTCATTATTGATCATTCCGGCAACTCTTTTTATTTCCCCTTTATTTACTTTAAATTCATAATTTGCTTTTAATTCTTCAAGATGCTTGATCCAGAGTGTTTTTGCGGAATCGCCATAGGTACGTATTAACATTTGCTTAATACGATACTTATTTTCCAAACTGTAATCAGGGACATACCCTTCAACATATCTCTTGTCCTCCAATAATATAATGTGAAATCCGAATTGGGTTTCCACAGGTTCAGACATCTCGCCGACTTTCAGCTTCCAGGCAGCCTCCTGAAAAGGAGCAACCTTATTTTCCCATTTAAAATAACCGAGATCTCCCTTATTTTTTTTAGCGCTGGGATCCTCAGAATATTTTTCAACCATTTCGATAAAATCTGCACCGTCTTTTAATCTTTGCTGAATCTCTTTAACGAGAATTTCCGCCTCATCACGGGTACGACCTGCTGTTTGTTTTTGCTGGTTAAATTTAACTAATATATGACTTGCTTTTAGTTCAATGCCCTGACGTTCTATAAAATTCTCAATTTTATTCTTACTAATCACCTGGTCAACAATAAGACGCTCGAAATACCTGCTGCCAATAACCTGTTGACGATACTCTGCCAGCTTATTTTGAATTTCCGGATCATTCTCAAGTTCCAAATCATAGGCAGCATTGATCCGCAGTTTTGTAAGAATTAATGGTTCGATTAAATCTTTTTTAGAAGAAATGTCGATATCGCTAAATTCAGTTTGATTGGGATACTTTTTCTTCAATATCTTCAATACTTCAGCTCTGTGAATGGCTAAAGATCCTACCTCGACAATAACTTCATCATCCTTTTTAGAACATTGCGCAATAAATAATCCGATCAGAAAAAAAACAATAAGTTTCCATATGATTCTTTGCATTCTTTATAACCTCCGGTAAATAATGAAAATAACTGACAAATTTATGTTATCAGATGATGTTTTGCAAAAGAATTTTCGCCTGTTCGATTTGTTCGTCCTTTGTTACTCCCTTTAGAGTAAACAGTACCGACGGATTGGTCTGTTCACCACTGAATTTTACATTTGCAAATTTTGTGTTCATAATTCCAGGTACAATTTTCTGTTGAAATTCCTTTTCCTGCAAATGTTCAGACGCGAATTTTATAATTAGCTTTTCTTTAGAAAGACGAATATGCGAAGCATATATTTTTCCTGCCAGTATCTTTAATTCAATGGCATCGATAATTCGTGACACTTTATCCGGAACTGCACCAAATCTGTCTGAAAGTTCGTTTTTTATTTGTCCAAGTTCTTCAGAATTTTGACAGTTAACTAATCGGTGATACACCGAGATTCTTTCAGACTCATTACTGATATATTCCAGGGGAATCATCAAATCAAAATCAACATCAATCTTTGTGTCTGTGTAACGCACCAAGCCGTTATTTGTTTCTTTGTTTTGTCCGTCTGCTTTGATTTTATGTACTGACTCATCCACTAAGCGACAGTAAAGATTAAAACCGACGGCCTGAATATTTCCGCTTTGTTCCTTTCCTAATATATTACCGATTCCTCTGATCTCCATATCGCGTAAAGCAACCTTAAAACCGGATCCTAGATCTGTAAAATCTTGTATGGCCCGTAGTCGCTTATGGGCAAGGTCGGTAAGACGCGAGCGTCGGGGAACCAGTAAATATGCATAAGCCTGAATATCAGAACGGCCAACACGACCGCGAAGTTGATACATCTGGGACAATCCGAATTTATCCGCATGGTCTATGATGATTGTATTTACATTCGGGATATCCAGGCCACTCTCAATTATCATGGTTGAAATTAAAACATCATATTTTTTATGGATAAAATCAAACATGATTTTTTCCAATTCTCTTTCCGGTAATTGACCATGGGCGATAACAATTTTGGCCGTCGGCACAATTTCAGTTAATATCTTTTTTATCCCATCAATGGTATTTATTCTATTATGGACAAAATAAACCTGACCATTTCGCCCAATTTCTCTGGTAATTGCCTGCTCAATGAGATCATCATCCCACTCATGAATTTCTGTAATTACCGGCAGGCGATTTCTCGGTGGGGTTTCAATATGTGAAAGATCCCGCGCACCCATAAGAGATAAATGGAGAGTGCGTGGGATTGGTGTTGCCGTCATGGTTAAAACATCAACGGTTACCCGAATTTTTTTCAATTTTTCTTTGTGCTTAACACCGAATCGCTGCTCTTCGTCAATGATCAACAACCCAATATTTTTTATTTTTACATCATCGGATAGTAAACGATGTGTCCCGATAATGATATCAATTTCTCCGGAAGCTAATTTTTCAATGATTTTTTTTTGTTCTTTAGTACTACGAAATCGGGATAACATTTCGATATTAATTGGAAATTCGGCCATGCGCTCTCTGAAGGTCTGATAATGCTGATAGGCGAGAATAGTGGTCGGAACCAGGATCAGAACCTGTTTCCCGACCATTACCACCTTAAATGCCGCCCGAATAGCAACCTCGGTTTTACCGTAGCCGACATCACCACAAAGCAAACGATCCATGGGAACATCGGTTTGCAGATCATCTTTGACTTCTTCAATCGCTTTCAACTGATCTTCTGTTTCCTCAAAAGGAAATGAAGCTTCCAATTCACGCTGCCAGTGGGTATCGGTGGCATAGGCATATCCCTTCTGGGATTTTCGTTGCGCCTGCACATGGATCAGTTCAGATGCGATTTTTTGAATCGATTCCTTTGTCCGGTTTTTTAACTTTTCCCATTCTCCGGTACCCAAACGGGTTAATTTTGGCGTGCCCTCGTCTTCACTGGTAAATTTTTGGACATTGTTCAGCCTGTCCACACTTACAAAAAGAAAATCACCGTCTGCATATAAAATTTTAATACATTCCCGTTTATTTCCCCCGCTCTCAATGATCTGCAAACCCTGGTACTGACCAATGCCGTATTCGATGTGAACAATAAAATCATTCAGTTTTAAAGAACTCAGACTGCGAAGATATTCACCGTTTTTAAATCGTCGATAGGTTCTACGCTTTTTGTAACGATCAAAAATTTCATGATCGGTTAATACCTGCAGATTTGCCGCCGGAAAGACAAAACCATTGTGGAAAGCACCGACAGAAATATTTGCAGCAGCATCAAGACCTTCATCCTCCAGTATCTCAGTCAGTCTTTCCGCCTGAGTCTTTGAATCACATTGAATAATGGTGTATAAACGGTTGCTCTGCGATTTTGTCAAATAACTAAAAAGACGATTCATATGCCCGGCAAAAGTCGGAGGCGTGGTACAACTAAAAGTAACTTTCTTTGCATTTCTCCCCGTAAATATTCCCATGTGAATGACAGGGTATTCATTCATACGCTCTTTCAGCGCTTTCCATCCCAGGTATTTCTGAATCGGTTCGACAGGATAAACACCCTCATTAAGAAGACGCTGATAATTTGATTCGATCATTTGTTCATACGCCTGCACTTTTTCTTCAAATATTTTTTTATCTTCAATAATAAAGATCGTTTCCCCAGACAGATAGTCAAATAAACTGCCGGTTTTATCAGCCCCCTCCAGATTAGGTAAGAAATCTATTTCTTCAAGTTCTTCAATCGACCGTTGGCTGATTATATTAAATGTCCTGATGGATTCAATCTTGTCTCCGAAAAACTCAATGCGGACGGGATCATTGGATGTCCAGGGAAATATATCAATAATTCCACCCCGGACAGCAAAATGTCCTACATCTTCAACAATTTCGGTTCGGGAATAACCGGCAGTAAAAAGATTACTAATTAAATCGTCAAAATGATGGCTGCTCTTTATTTTAATGTAATGTTGCCGGTCAATAAAATGTTCTGGTGCGGCGACTCGACTAATAATCCCCGGCAGGGTACAGACGATAATACTTTCTTTCGTGGTAATCAGTTTTTGTAATGTTTCCAGACGCAGCCTGACAAGGCTCGGATTCGGTTCATGGTCATCATAAGGTATTCTGTCCTCGGCAGGGAAGAAAGCAACCGGATGTTCGGTAAGAAGAATTTCCATATCATCTCGGATTTTTTCCGCCGAGTCCTGATCGGAGGTTAAATAAACGACAGGTCTATGATATATTTCTATCAAATAGGATAGAAAAAAGGCACGAAGCGATCCTTGCAGACCATTGATGATTACCTGGTCAGATTTTTTTTCGGGAAGAGGGAATGTTTTAAATTCCTGGGTATCATATATTTTTTTTTTAAGTTGCTGTATCATTTTAAGCAGATCAGATAATTTCCGGGATTTTAGTGATGCGATAATTATTATAAACTTTCTTACTTAGCCTGATCTATTCATAAACCACAGAGACCACAGAGGTATTTTAATGTTTCTATTGAAGTTATCTACGACTTGAATCATTTGCCTTAATAATATGAAACTGATGTGAAATTTATTTTAAATATTTGCTGATCTTAATCTTATAATTACTCCGTGTCCTCTGCCTGCCCGCCTACTGGCGTGGTAGTGAATAATTCAGGTTAGAAACTAGACACAGGAGGCGTTTAATTTATCCAGTTCATTATTATATCGTCCCTTTGGATATGCTTCTTTCATCTGGGAATAAAAGGCACAAAAGATATCTTTCCGGCTCAGATAGTAATAAGAGGCAGCGGTCAGAAATCCGACGCTTTCCTTATCAAAAAAATTTTCATCCCTGACTAAAATTTCTTCACATAATGAAATAACATTCAGGTAATTTTTTTCACGGAATTCTAAAAAAGCCAATCCAAATTTTGCTGATGCCTCACGCTGAGCAGAAGTTTTATTTGATAAAATCTGTGTAAAATATTCACGGGATTTTACCAAATTATTTAAATAATAGTTTATAAATCCTAAATAAAATAAAACGGATGATGAATATTCGGGATTGACTTCCTGGAAAAATTTCAGAATTTCATTAAAATATGGATAAGCAAGATCATACTGGCCCTTAGTAAAATATAGTTTACCTAACTCATATTTTACATATTGCTGTTTTTCCTCGGTTGAATTTTTTTCAAGGGACAACTGCAAATATCTTTCCGCCAGCGATTGACTTCCGAGGCTCAAATAAGAATAACCCTGAACCCGATAAATATCTTCCGGGACTTTATAATCATTGTCCTGCAACAAAACATTTTCAGCCGCTTCGATCGCCTTCTGGAAATCCTTTTCGTAATAATATACCCAGCTCATTTCTGCCCAGATGATTGCCCTGGTCTCACGGTCACCCGCAAAGTTTAGGGCCTGAAAATACATCAATTTTGCATTTTTATATTCTTTTTTTTCAAAGTGGTGTCTGGCTGATTCCAAACTGACCGGGAATTTTTCTTTATTTTCTGTCATTTAAATAATTTTCCTGATCTATTCATACCGCAGCATATTGCTGCAACTAAAAAATTGTCCACGAATTATCACGAATTGACACGGATTTCATTTAAAAATTATTATTTTAGTTTTAATCCGTGTAAATCAGTGTCAGCCAGTGGGCGGGCAGGCAAAGGATCTGCAAAGCACGCAAAGTTTTTTTTATTTTGTATTAATTATTTTTTATTAAATAACCAATTACTAATTACCAATTCCCAGTTCCCAGTTCCTGATTACCAGTCTCTGTGTATTTCCGGCCTGCCCCGTTCTACGAGGGTAATTCCGTGGTAAATAATTCGGATTTTTTGAGTCCTTACTTATTTCCAAAGATCAAAATGTAAAGTATTTATATCACTTGACTTTTTTGTGCAGAAATTTAAATTTAAAAACTGTTATCGACGTAATCAATTTACTAATATTATTAACCACGAAGAGCACGAAGGTCTTTGAAAAATTAAGAATTAATAATTACGAATTAAGAATGTAAATATACAAATGGCATAATGTTCGCACCTATTATTTCCATCTCAAATTTATAATTCTAAATTCTAAATTTTTAATTGCTTTTTATCTTAGTGCCCTTCGTGTGCTTCGTGGTTTATAAACAGTTCAGATTAAGTAAACAGGAGATATTATGGAGGAAACTTTTGATGTTGCCATCATTGGTTCCGGTCCCGGTGGTTATGTTGCCGCTATCCGGGCGGCTCAGCTGCAATTAAAAACGGTATTAATCGAGAAGGAAAACCTGGGAGGAATCTGCTTAAACTGGGGTTGTATCCCGACAAAAGCCCTCTTAAAAAGTGCTGAGACCTATGCTTTATTAAAAGATGCAGGATCTTTTGGAATTTCTGCTGAAAATTTATCTTTTGACTTTGCAAAAATCATCGGCCGCAGCAGAAGAGTCGCTGAAATAAACTCAAAAGGCGTTGATTTTCTTATGAAGAAGAATAAAATAACCGTGGTCATGGGTCAGGGTAAAGTTAGAAGTCCTGGAATGATTGAAGTGACAGGCGAAGATGGTAAACAGTCACAGATTCAGGCAAAACATATTATCATTGCTACCGGTGGACGGCCGAGAAGTATTCCCGGCATTGAATTTGACGGGGAAAAAATCATTGAATACCGTAAAGCAATGTCGCTCCAGAAAAAACCCGAAACAATGGTGATTGTCGGCGCAGGTGCTATCGGTATTGAATTTGCCTACTTCTATAACCAGCTCGGTACACAAATTACTATGATTGAAATGCTCGACAATATCCTACCTATTGAAGATCAGGAAATCAGTGATCTTCTTGCCAAATCTTTCAAAAAAAATAAGATTAATATCCACACATCTACAAAAGTTGAATCCATTAAAAAGACTAAAAACGGCGTTGAGGTAACATTCAATAAAAATGGTAGAAGCGATTCAATGACTGCAGAGAAAGCGTTGATTGCAATCGGTATTCAGGGAAATGTTGAAGATCTGGGTCTGGAGGAGCAGGGTGTAACCGTGGAAAAAAATTTCATACCGGTGAACGAGTGGTATGAAACCGGTGTGAAGGGTATTTATGCCATTGGGGATATAACCGGTCCTCCGCTCCTTGCCCATGTCGCTTCTCATGAAGGGATTATCTGTGTGGAAAAAATTGCCGGGCTGAAACCCCATGTTCTCGATTATGAAAGTGTCCCTGGTTGCACGTATTGCCAGCCACAGGTAGCCAGTATCGGAATGACAGAAGCAAAGGCAATAGAAGCCGGTTATGACCTGAATATCGGACGTTTCCCTTATGCTGCTTCCGGTAAAGCCAGGGCCATTGGTGAACGCGAAGGACTGGTGAAATTAATATTCGATAAAAAATATGGCGAACTGCTTGGTGCGCATATTATTGGCGCTGAAGCGACTGAATTAATTGCTGAACTCGGCATCGCTAAAACTCTGGAAACCACACCAACCGAATTATCTAAGACAATGCATGCCCATCCAACTTTATCAGAGATGATTATGGAAGCAGCCGGGGATTCAATCGGTGAGGCAATACATATATAGTTTTTGAAAATACGTGATAATTCGTGTAATTCGTGTAATTCGTGGATAAAAAACTCTGTATTTTCGTAAAAAATAAATAATCCAGGTCAAATAATATAAACATGACAAAACATTGAAAACAATCCAAATTATTAATACCGGCCTCTCGGATTATCGGAAAATATGGGATTTACAAAAAAAATTATTCGGGCAGGTTGTCAGGTCGCGCTCTCAAAATTATTTAATTATCACCGAGCACAACCCGGTAATAACTATTGGTAAATCGGGTAATTTGAATCATATAATAACCGATCTTGCCTATTTAGAATCAAACGGTATAGATGTCATTGAAATTGATCGCGGTGGTGATATCACTTTTCATGGTCCGGGCCAGCTGGTTGGTTATCCGATATTGGATCTGTCGCAATTCCATCAAGATGTCCACTGGTATCTCAGAAATCTGGAGGAGGTAATCATAGGGACTCTGAAAGATCTTTCAATTCACGGAATTCGGATTCCCGGATTAACCGGCGTCTGGGTAGGGGGAAAAAAAATATGCGCCATTGGTATAAAAGTTACCCGCTGGGTGACCATGCATGGTTTTGCTATGAATATTACGACAAATTTAGACTATTTTAAACATATTATACCCTGCGGTATTATGGATATGGGAGTAACTTCAATTTTGGAAGAAGTTGGAAATAACATCGACAGAAATGATGTTGTTATGAGTTTAATTAATCATTTAGAAAAAATATTCGGCGTTAAAATAAAAAAAGAATGGAATTACCAAGATATCCAAACTCTTAATCTTTGATAAGGGATAAGTTGATCGACTTAATAATTTCTCTCGCAGAGCCGCAAAGACGTATAAAGACCAAGAAAAATGACAAATGAAAAATGAATAAATTTCAAATTCTTTTATCTTTTATCTTTTTTCATTTTTCATAATTATCTTTGCGTCGCTGCGCCGCGCCTGCCGGCGGGCAGGTCGTCGCTGAGAGATAAAAAGACCTAATTAGATAAATTATTCATTTAACAGCGTTGCCGGGTGTTGGATCTTCTGGTGTTAAGCATAAAACACACAGTATCGTGCAACTATGTGAGAAATGATAGAAATTAATTACTTGTGGTGAGATTTAAATGTCCCTAAAGAAAGATCCCCATTGTCCCATATTTCCTGATATGGTATGTCCACAGGGTCAGGAAATGAGTCATCAATGTTCAGTAAGAATTAACGGTGAGTATGATCCCATGTTGTATTTTCGCGATCATTTAATGCTTCATTGCGCGATATACCAGAATCAGCAGCAAACCCTGAAAACCGGTAAAGAGAAGAAGTAGACAGTAAAAAATGCCTGTCAGAAACATAAAATCCAAAACTAAAACTGCTCTAACCCAGACTACTTTATTTTCTCTTTATAAAAATATCGTGAAAGCCCGTTTAATGGATCAGAAAATGCTGATTATGTTAAAGCAGGGTAAGAGCTATTTCCATATCGGTTGTTCCGGTCATGAGGCGGTACAAACGGCATTCGCCTATGCACTCAAACCCGGTTATGACTGGTCATATCCTTATTATCGTGATCTTGCATTCGTTCTCCAATACGGTGTCACCCCAGAGGAAGTGTTTCTTAACTTTCTTGCCCGTGTCGATGATCCCAGTTCCGGGGGCCGACAAATGTCTAATCATTATGGACATAAAAAACAAAGGATCATCACCCAATCAAGTCCGACGGGAACACAATTCTTGCAGGCCGTGGGTTGTGCATTAGGTACCCGTAAAGAGGGCAAAGATGAGGTTGTATATGTTTCCTCCGGAGAAGGGACAACCGCCCAGGGTGATTTTCATGAAGCGCTCAATTGGGCTGCCCGGGATACACTGCCTGTCATCTTTGTTATCCAAAATAACCAATATGCGATCTCTGTTCCTGTAACAAAACAGCTGGCCGGAAGTTCAATCTATAAAATCGGAACCGGCTATGAGGGCCTTCATTGCTTTAAGGTGGATGGCACAGATTTTTTCAAATCGCATGAAGTCGCCCAACAGGCTGTAGAACTGGCCAGAGCCGGAAAAGGACCTTCTCTGGTCGAAGCGGATACGATTCGTCTGCTTCCGCATTCCAGTTCTGATTCCGATATAAAATACAGGAGAAAATCAGAGTTAGAGAGAGATCGTAAAAATGACCCGCTTCTCAAGTTTGAATCTTTTTTGATAGAAGAAAAAATTAAAGGTAGTGATGAAATCGAGGAGATAAAAAAGAAGATAAAAAATGATGTCGACATTGCCGCTGAATCTGCTGAAAGAATCGATCATCCTTCTTCTGACTCCGTTAACCGCTATCTCTTCGCTCCCGATGAAGAAAATCCGATTTTAACCTACAAGGAACCTTCAGACAGAGGGGAAAAGGTAGTTCTTGTTGATGCGATCAATCATGCCCTTAAAGAGGAAATGGCCAGAAATGACAAGGTGTTCCTTTTTGGTCAGGATGTAGCCGATGGAAAGGGTGGTGTTTTTACAGCCACCACCGGGATATCTTCCATGTTTGGTGAAGATCGTTGTTTTAATGCACCATTAGCTGAATCAAGTATCGTTGGCGTAGCCATCGGTATGGCCGTTAGGGGATTGAGACCGGTTGTTGAAATTCAGTTTGGGGACTATATTTGGACAGCGATGATGCAAATACGCAATGAATTATCTACCATTCGTTGGCGAAGCAATAACGCCTGGTCTTGTCCTGTTATCATAAGAATCCCGGTAGGTGGTTATATCCATGGGGGATTATGTCATTCTCAAAATATAGAAGCAATCTTTAGTCATATACCCGGGCTTAAAATCGTATATCCCAGCCAGGCAGACGATGCCAAAGGACTTCTGAAAGCAGCGATCCGCGGAAATGATCCGGTACTTTTTCTTGAACATAAAGGACTATACCGGCAGAGCTATGCTTCTGCCCCGGAACCTGATGAAGAATATCTGCTTCCCATCGGAAAAGGAATTGTACGACGGGAAGGGAGGGATGCTACAGTGATTACCTATGGAGCACTGGTTCAGAAGTCTTTGGAGGCAGCCCGGCAGCTTTCCGGGGAAGGATATGAGGTTGAGGTTATTGATATCCGCTCGATTATACCGTTAGACCGTACACTTATCCTGGATTCGGTTAAAAAGACCAACAAGGTACTGGTGGCCCATGAAGATAGCCTTTTCCAGGGGTTTGGCGCTGAGATTGCCGCTCAGATCGGCGAATTCGCCTTTGAATTCTTAGATGCGCCCATCCATCGATTAGGTGGGAAAGATATCCCGGTCGGATTCAGTCCTGTGTTGGAAAATAGTACACTACCACAAACGGCGGATGTTTTAGAAAAGTTACGAGAACTATTGGGATATTGATTATTTCAATTCACTCATTGTATGGTAAATAGCAAGTGACTAAAGTTTAAAGTGAACTAAAGTGCTTAAAGTAAAAATGCTATTCTGCAAAAGCCCACGTCAAAAGGCGCTATATCTTGTTTTAGGTACAAACACAGTTAAAAGATATAAAATTATTGCCTTCATAAAAATGGCCTTAAAATAATTTGTTAGAAATTCCCCACGAGGCGGAACGAAAAGAATTTTTTTCTGTCTGAGCGCAGCGAGTTTAAAAAATTCAGTGAAGCAAGCGGCAGAATTTCTTCAAATTATTTTACAGCCTTGATTTTTTGGTTCTTTTGTATCAAGTCGAAGATCCGCCATTTCGGCGGGACAAAAGAACAAATCAAAAGACTATCGTGGACCTGCTGTAAAGAGATTGTATAACAATGAATAAAAAATACAATAGAACACAAATTATTACAGCCCTTTAGCCCCCTTTTTTAAGAGGATATATGTAACGCTATATAATACATTGAAAAATTTATAAATTAATTAGTGCAATCAATTTAATTGATATCGGTCAGATTTTAGTTTACATTTTGCGGGTCAGATTTGTAGTTATAACTGGATTATACACCGGTAAATTGTAAAAATCTTAAAATCACAGAAAAAAACAAAAGACTCATTACCCGAAAACACGATCACAGTTAATAATAAATCAGAGGTGTTCATGAAGTACGACATGATTATGCCCAAAATGGGTGAAAGTATTACCGAGGGAACAATTATTAAATGGTTAAAGAAGGTCGGCGATTCGGTTGAAAAAGATGAAATTATTTTAGAGATAAGTACAGACAAAGTGGATTCGGAGATTCCTACGCCGGTTGCCGGAAAAATTGTCGAGTTATTGGCCAATGAAAATGATACGGTTGAAGTGGGAAAAGTGATTGCCCGTCTGGAGACAGAACGTGTGGCAGCCGGAACTGATCAAACCCCACCAGCATCCAGGACTGCCGAAGCGCCGGTTCCTGGGGTTGCAGAAAAATTGCAATCCCAGTCCCAAAAAGTCCAGGAAGAACCACCCGCAGCTTTAGAGACGCCAGCAGAGACAGGTACCGGTGTTAAGGAAAAAAAACCGAAAACCACTAAATTTTTCTCTCCTGTTGTTATGAATATTGCCCACACGGAGGGAGTCTCTGCTGAAGAAATGGAAACCATTGAAGGCAGCGGTATCAGCGGTCGGGTAACAAAAAAGGATATGCTGCAATATATTGAAAACCGCAAAACAAGTGCACCGGTTCCTGCAGCCCCGGGTTATACAGCGCCGGCAGCATCAGCAACAGTCGGCAGCGACGGAATCGAGATTATTCCCATGGATCATATTCGTAAAAAAATCGCCGAACATATGGTTAAAACCGTACACACTGCCGCTCATGTTGGCCTGTATATTGAAGTCGATATGCTCAATGTTTACAAAATGCGGGATAAATCGAAAGATTCATTTTACAGAAAGGAAGGCATTAAGCTGACCTTTATGCCCTTTATCTCCGAAGCAGTGGTTAAAACTCTAAAAGAATTTCCTCTCATAAATGCATCCATTGACAATGAAAACATTGTGATCAAACATTTTATCAATCTGGGCATCGCCGTGGATACCGATCAGGGCTTGATCGTCCCCGTTATAAAAAATGCTGACGCACTCAACCTGGTTGGAATTGCCCGGGCTATTAACGACCTCGCTGCCCGCGCCCGAAAACGTAAGCTAAAGCCGGACGAAGTTAGTGGTGGTACATTTTCTATTTCGAACTTCGGCGTTTTTGGAACAAAAATAGGCTTTCCTTTGATCAATCAACCGCAATTAGCGATACTTGGTGTCGGCGCTCTTGAAAAAAGAGCAATCGTTGTCCATGATGCGATTGCCATCCGCCCAATGATGGATGTATCACTCACATTCGACCACCGCTTGATCGACGGGGCCATGGGGGCAAGATTTTTAAAACGCCTGAAAGAAAATTTACAATCTTACGATCCTGAAACCCGGTTATAATTCCAAATCACGCTTGATTAAGGGGTATTCTCTCCTGTTAGCCTGGATAATGAATTTCTCGCCCGTCTGCGCCACGTCTGCGCCGGGCAGACCAGGCAGGAAGCGGCGCAACGATATTTATAGAACATGGATGACGCAGATTATCCGGCGCAGCCGGACACGGATTAAAACTAAAATAAAAATAATTTTTAAATAAAATCCGTGTTAATCTGTGGAATCCGTGGACTATTTTTCTTTGTTTGCCCCATAGTACGGGGCGGTGTAAATAGATCAGGTTAGATAAAAAATTTTAAAATTATTTTATTCTTATGAAAAAGCTCTATTTAAATGAAATTCATGATCAGGCAGGGGCCAATTATATACAGGCACAGGAATGGGAAATTCCCGGCGATTATGGAGATGTAAAATCAGAGTTGGAAGCGATTAATAGTAATGTGGCCCTGTTGGATCGAAGCTATTTGGGTAAACTCGCCCTTACGGGGGCAGATACGATTGATTTATTAAACCGTATCTCCACCAATGATCTTCAAACCCTGGCCGTCGGCACCATGGCTGACACGGTGTTTGTCACGCCAAAAGGCCGTCTGATTGATTTTTGCAAAGTACTCAATATGGGTGATGCGCTTATATTGATTACTTCGTTTTTTCGCGTCATTCATCTGATGGATTGGATCAACCGATTTATAATTTTCGAAGATGTATACGTTAAAGACGTCACGATGGATTATTCATGGTTAACCCTGATCGGTCCCCATTCCCGGCAATTTCTTGGTCAGGTAACCAATAGCACGCTCAATGATAAGGATGAAGCACTGTGGTTGAATATTCAGGATAAACAGTTTCCTATATTGAAAAACGAAAATTTTAAATATCCCGCCTACAATATCTGCATTAGTAACTCAGATGCCGGGCAAATGATTACAACACTGCAGGATCATTTGAAATCATTTAACGGCCGACTCATTGGCGATACGGCTTTCCAGATCATTCGCGTCGAGAGCGGCATGCCGGACGGCGGGACAGAGATCACCCAGGATTATAATCCCCTGGAAGCCTATCTGACCAGGGCGATTAGTTTTACCAAAGGTTGCTATACCGGACAGGAAGTAATCGCACGATTAGACACCTATGAAAAAGTTCAAAAGTACCTGATGATTATTGACTTGTCGGAAAAACTTTCCCGGCAGCCACCGATGGAAATCTATATTGACGATGAACCTATCGGCCATTTGACCAGTTATGTTTATAATCCTGTTAGCGAACAAAGCCTGGCCCTCGGTTATATTAGGAAGATGTATACCACCCAGAATGATATCTATGTTGAAATACAGTCCGGAAAATCCAGAATCCCCGGCCGGTTGCGGATTCCGCCCCAGGCGTATGTTTAAGCCGCATAGGTATAAGGTATAAGGTATAAGGTATAGGGTATAAGGTATAGGGTATAAGGTATAAGGTATAAGGTATAAGGTATAAGGTATAAAGGATTGGGCACTACAAATGTTCCACGATTGTCATCCTGTCCGCCTCGGCGGATCA
>CAZBBC010000102.1:0-17651 GCA_964489835.1 uncultured Calditrichota bacterium | reverse complement strand
GATCTCCGATTCCAATTTTGGCACGTCCGTTGAGGACATATTGTTCATGTTCTACCGTGTTGGTATGCTCGGGCATACTACCACCCGGTTCCATAATAAAACGGCGCATGGCAAAATTTGGCGCTTCTTCCGAACTGATCAGAACTTGACGATATGTGTTTATCCCGGCACCCACCTGCTCCCTGTTGATGTTCTCTACATTCTTAACAGACATTTTTATAGTCCTCCATTGGTGATCACAGAATTAAAATAACTGCCCATGAATATAACAATTACTTATCAACTTTCTCAACGCTTCAATCAAAATATTGTTATTATCTATTGAGGCGGTACTATTAGATGCCTACAAATCCGTTGGAGATCATACGGTTGCCTTTGATGGGAGTGCCCTGGCCAGCGGTATCTATTTTTATTCGATCGAAACCGCTACCTTTGGTCAAACAAAAAAAATGATTTTGATTAAATAGTATCATATGCTACTAATGAAAATAAAAATTTGACAGAATAACAGGATAAACAAGATAAAATAGAAATTCTTAATTTTAATTGGGGTACCTGATAAAAAGGCTAGAACAATTCAAATAGTGTTCAAAAGAAGTGATATCTGAAAAAGATGTTAATTGATAGCGGGTATTTCCTTTACATTTACTTCCGGCAGCCATTGCGCCAATTCCTTCTTAACATCAGCATATTTTTCCTGCCCGGCCAGGTTATTCCACTCCAATTGATCAGTGTCATGATCATATAATTCTTCGGTTCCATCAGCATAGCGAATATAACGCCACTTTTTGGATCTAACGCTATGGTTATTAAACCCAAAGGTTGTAAGGGTTGGTCGACTCCATTCATGATCAGGATTCTTTAATAATGGTAAAAGACTAACACCCTCTAATTCTGGTTTTCGTTGAAGACCACACAAATCGATTAATGTTGGATATATATCCAAAAGATTAACGGCCGCATTGCTGCGACCCCCAGGTTGTGTTGTTCCCGGTGCATTGAACATCAATACATTATGTGTTGCTTCCTCCCACAGAGCAAACTTACGCCAATGCAATTTTTCACCCAAATGCCATCCATGATCTGACCAGAGAACGATCACCGTTTTTTCTTTATAGGCACTATTCTCTAATGCATCGATTACACGGCCGACACATTCATCCATAAAACTGATACTGGCTAGATAGCTTTGAACCGCCTTCCGCCACTGTTTATGAGCTAAGACATTTGCGTGATCTCTGTCCGGATTTGCAAATTTTCTCCCCATGGGTGGAATATCATCTAAATCATTGTTATTAACATTTGGTAGAGTAATTTCTCCCAATGGGTATAAATCGAAATATTCCTGCGGCACATACCATGGCAGATGAGGCCGGAAAAAACCGCAAGCCAGAAAGAATGGTTTGTCATGCTCTTTTTTCAACTGGCCGATAATCCAACTGGCCACACGCCAGTCACCCATTTTCTCTTTTGCAACATTAACCGGTCCCCAATCGAAATGCCTTGTATTTGGAATTCCATTCAGGGGACGATTCTCGGGCATCGGATCATCCGGTGATTGTTTATCTTTTGATGGCCAAAATATATCCCATGATTGTGGATCAGGAAACCTGCCATGATAGATTTTCCCACTGCCGACAGCCGTGTAACCATGATTCATAAAATGTTGTGGTAGGGTAATGGCCTTTAATAATACCGGGCTCTGGCGCCAGGGATTGTCATTTTTATAAACGCCTGATGTGGAAGGCCGAATACCGGTCATTAATGCAGCTCTTGATGCATTACACAGAGGTGCCGGGCAATGAGCGTTTGTAAAAATCATGCTTTGTTGAGCAAGCCTGTCCAGATTTGGGGTTCTTACATCCGGATATCCTCCAAGACATCCAATCCAGTCATTCAGATCATCAATCGCAATAAAAAGCACATTAGGTTTGTTGTTAATTTCAGTAGTTTGTGCACACACTGACCGTTGCGAAGAAAGAATTAAACCTATGGTAAAGATTACTGTAACAGTTAAACAATAGTGTCTAATTACTTTTTTCATTTTGTTTTACCCCATCATTTTCTGGATTGATACATTTGTCTCCCTAGCCTTCGTAAAACACTTTCAGGACAATCTCTGATGCCGTCGACTGAACTTTATCGTCAGTGAAGAGAGATCTTAGACATATATCGATAAAATATTTGGTCGGTTTTTAAACGTATCAGATTTATAATAATTCTTTGCCATTATTGTTTGATAGCGATTGAAATCCTCATTTCTTGTTTAAATAGCACTTTTTCCCTCATTTAATCTAAAGGGGATCATAACCTGGTATATTAAATTATATTAAAATGCGCTCCTTTGACTGCTTTGGAAACAAACATGGTCGGTTTATAATCAAATCTTTGTTGATATTTCTCCGTTACTCTTTGCTCCAGTTCTTTCAGGTTTGTACTTTTAACCAGAGCAATTGCGCACCCACCAAATCCAGCACCGGTTAATCTTGCCCCTAGCACATACTTTAAAGATCTGGCTGTATCAACGATCAAATCTAACTCATCACAACTCACTTCATAATCCAATCGTAAACTGTCATGAGATTTATTCATTAATATTCCGAATCCTTCTAAGTCATCCCGCTTTAAACAATCAACGCTCTTGAGGGTGCGACGGTCCTCGGTAACAACATGCCGGCATCGCCTGAATATATTATCTTGCATCTTATGTTTATATTTAGTCAACATCTCTAAAGTTACATCTCTCAATTCGGAAATATCTGTTTCACCTGAGGCCTGAAGGATACAGACTCCTTCTTTACACTCACGGTTTCGTTCATTATATTTTGATTCTACTAAATCGCGCGGTTTATTGGTATCAATAATTGCTATAACATATTCATCAAGATGCAGGGGAATGGTCTCTGATGCTAAACTTCTACAATCAATGAACAGTGCATGATCATCCTGCCCAAGTACGGATATATATTGGTCCATTATACCACATTCAAGCCCGACGAAATCTGTCTCTGCACGCCGGGTAAGTAATGCCCTCTCAACAAAATCAATAGTAAGATTAAACAATCCCATGTAAAAATAAAGAGATGAAACTAGTAATGCGGCAGAACTGCTTAAGCCTGCTCCCAGGGGAATATCTCCATATACAATGGCATCAATTCCAGTTAGCGTATATTCAGATTTCAACAACTCGTTGTATACACCCAGAGGATAATCACCCCAATCTCCGTTTTTTTTAATTTTTTCGATAGTCGTTTCAATTCGGGGCATTTCGTTCAAGGAGACTAAATTAATTTTATTATCACTGCGTTTTCGCCCAGCCACCCAGATTCTCTTTTCGATGGCCATTGGTAACACAAACCCGCCATTATAATCTGTATGTTCTCCAATAAGATTCACCCGGCCCGGTGCATTGGAAATAACTTCTGTTTTAGCATTAAACGTATTCTGAAATTTTTCGATTAGCATTTTATCAATAGTCATAATCAGTTATCCATGAATGGCTACAGATTTTTATTATTGCCCTAAAACCTCATCTACAGATTCTTCAAACACTTGTAATGATTCCCTCAGTGCTTCTTCGGATATGGTTAGCGGAGGACAAATTTTAACACATTCTCCCCCAATGCCGACGGGTGCAAACATTAACAATCCCTTCTGAAAACAGGCAACATTGATTTTTACTGCCGTTTCGCTATCTGGTACTTTAGTTCCGGGTTTAACAACCTGAAAACCAGCAACCAGCCCTTTACCAGTTAAACACCCTAACCGCTCCGGATATTTTTTTTGAATGACTTCCAGTCCAACCAGGAGTATTTTCCCCATTTTTGCTGCACGTTCGCTAATTCCTTGATCACGCATTATCTGAAGGTTAGCAATAGCAGATGCCACCGGTAGTGGCGATGCGGAATGTGTCGATGTCATTGAACCGGGTGCATAAAGATCCATGATATCTTTGCGGCCTATCACCGCTGACAAAGGCAGCGAAGAGGTGATGCCCTTGCCGCAGGCGATTAAATCAGGTTTTATACCATAATGCTGATAACAAAAATTTTTCCCGGTTCGCCCAAATCCGGCCTGGACCTCATCGAACGTCAATACGATATCATATTTTCGACAATATTCCTCCAATTTCCTGGCATAATCATTTGGTAAAAAATCGGGACCAATCCCCTGATAACTCTCTGTCATAACACCGGCAATATCTTCAGGTTTAACATTCAATTTTTGCAGCGTATTTATAAATAAATCAAATGATGTGTTTTCATTTTTATAGCCATCAGGGAAAGGAACCTGAACAAACGTCTTATCACCTTCACCAATCCATTTCTTTAATCCGGGCAGTCCACCGGCCAATTGTGCACCCAAAGTTCGGCCATGAAATGCATTCTGAAAAGTAACTAAATATTTCCTGCCCGGTCCATGTTTTTCCAAAGCATAAGTCTTTGATAATTTAATACAACATTCAGTGGCCTCACTTCCTGTCGTTAATAAAAACACAGAATAATTGTCAGGATCCGGAGAAAATTTAGCTAGCATTTTTGTTAATTTTTCACGTTTTTCATGAACAAACACATAGCTGGCGATTAAACCTTGTTCAATGGTCTCTATCAGTGCATCTTTTATCTCCTGCCTCCCGTGACCCATGTTGGTAATGAGTACCCCCGAGGACCAATCGATCCAACGATTGCCCCATTTATCATAAATGCTAAAATCCTCAGCCTTATCCCATATGATCGGTGGTTGTCCTGACATGGAGCGGGGTTCCGTCTTCTTTAATTGTTCAAAAATCGGGAGTGATTCAGGTACAGGAATTTTTGTTTTTATCGTACGATACTTTGTATCTACTTTTGGGACATCAACCGGATCCAAATTATATTCTGCCATATGTTCTCCCTAACGGTTTTTACTGCATTATCGGATTGTTTTCACAGGAAATTGCTTCGTTGCTTATTCTTCATCCCGCAATCGCGGGACAATGACGATACAAAAAGCGTCATTGCGAGCGATAGCGAAGCAATCTTATAAATTATAATAAGTTAAGGATATAATCCGTCAATAAATTATATTGTTGATCCCATGGGGATCACTAATGATACTTAGATCACAATAGCAATATTTCTAGGCCCTATACCGTTCTTTAACAAGTTTTGCCATTGAGCGTGCCTGGCCATCACCCAGTCTGCTTTTAAATTTATCAAATAGTTCATTTTCTGATAATCGTTTTGCCCAATCTTTTAACATTGACTCCTGCCTTTTGAAAGCATGGATGGTCACTTCTTCCGTATTCAGCAGACTGTTTAAGATCTTTTTTAACTCAGATTTTATTTCATTGGTTTTTTCATTATCAATCAAGTTAATTAATTCATTTGGATCATCTTTCACGTTAAATAGTAAATCATCGTACCAGGTAAAGTGGATATACTTCCAATCCCCTTTACGAATCATAAAAGAACCGGTGCAGTTGCCTTCTGAATGGGTTTCACAGAAGGCGTAGCCCGGATGATCACCAGATTTATCCCGCATGAGGGAAGTAAGTGAATGTCCCCGTATCTCCTTTGGTCGCGGGAGTTCAGCCCACTCCAGAATGGAAGCAACCAGGTCCACATGTCCTACCGGCGTATTCACTTTGACATCTTTAGGAATTCCCGGTCCGGAAATGATAAGGGGGACACGACAGGCACTATCATACAGATTATTTTTATACCATAAACCATGCTCCCCTAAGGTTTCACCATGATCCGATGTATATATAAAAATAGTATTTTCCAATTGCCCTGAATTTCTCAATGAATCATATATCAATCCAACATACTCATCTAATTCAGTGATCATTCCATAATATCCGGCCCGGGCGCGACGTATGCGTTCTTCCGGTATAGGAGTGGCGATACGTTTAAAATGTCTGATTTCCTGATTAACCAGGTGTAACTCTTCCAGATGGCCATCGGGAACTATTGGCAGATCTACACGATCCGGGTAGTACATCTTATAATATTTTTCCAGAGCCTCAAATTTTGGATGTGGTTGAAGAAAGCCGGTATAAAGAACCCAGGGTTGATTCAAATTTGGAGCTGTATTTTGAAGGAAATTGATTGCCAATTGCTGTTTTTTATCATCTCCATGGCGATCTTTCCTTGCTCTACCATCAACCGCATCACGTTCTTTTATGCGGTAGCCCACAGGTCTCCGAAAAAGGGAGGTAATGTCGGGATTATGAGCATGACCATTCCTGGTTTCAACTTCTACAAATCCACTCTCATATTTATCATTTAAATCCAATTTACCGGTCGCCCAACAATGGTATCCGGATTCCTGCAAACGTTTTGCCCATAGCGGATGACTGCCATCCCATACAGTAGAATTGCAGAATGAATTACAGTCAGAGGCATACATTCCGGTCATCATACTGGTTCGTCCGGGCACACAAACAGGATTTCCACAATAAGTATCCGTAAAAACAGTACCGTTACTAGCGAGTTTATCCAAATTCGGCGTAGAAACATAGGGATGCCCCATATAACCGGAATATTTGTAGCTATGCTGATCAGAACATATAAAGACAATATTTGGTTTCTTCCGAGTATTATCCGCAAAGGAAAATTTACCTGCGCTTGCCAGAGCGGCAACCCCAATCCCCTTGAACAGGTTTTTATTAAAATCTCTTCTCTTCATAGCTGACATATACTTCCTCATTATTAAATTAAAATTGAATCATGAAAAAAATCATCTATTTTAACTGCGCCATTCGAATCCTATTCAGAGTTGGCAGCAGGGCCTGCAGAAGCCTGGGATCGCCTGGACGATTGGTAAAGACGTACCATGCGTCTCCACCTGAAAGATTATTTATCTCGCAGCAGCGACACAACGATATATTAGAACGCGGATGACGCGGATTAAACTGATTCTCGCGGATTTTTTTATAATATATTTATTAATTCGCGCTAATTCGTGATAATTCGTGGACAAATTCTCTGCGACTTTGCGCCTCTGCGAGAGATATATATAATTAGATCAAACTGATTAATTTCTTTTTTTACAATATTGAACCGCGCACAGAAAAGAATAGGCTATAGAGCAGATGTACCCTTCATTTTCTCACGAAATATTTCAAGTGATTTGCGGATAGTATCAACATCTCCAGGTTTTTGCTGCTCTTCCACATATTTTAAAGGAGCGGACATGCCCAGGACCGGGACATATCCGGCAGATTTGATCGCTTCCTGGAATTTCGGTCCGGTTTCGTAGTTTACTCCCCCGGTGGGCATAATTATTCTTCCTTGGTGACGTTCGCGGACGTAGGGCGCCAGCAAGGCCTTCGTCCCGCTGGCACCATGAACCCCGGCTGGAAAAACTTTAATTGCGTCCGGTTCAAGACCATCCGGGCGTTCAATAAAATATTGTAATTCTGTGGGGGTTAAAATAGCAGGTGCAGAAAAAATATCCTCTTCCCTGGTTATTTTTATAAATTCTTTAGCTTCCCCATATCCACCCATCACATTACCCGGCGCCACGATCATATCAAATCCCATTTCGATGGCCATTTCCAGTTCTTTCGGATTGATAATGCTTCCACATCCAAGTATAAAAGGTTTATCGACCGGCGTCTCTTCCCGCATTTTTACACATTCCTTCATCCCTTCTTTTAATATATCCGGATCGATACGAAAAGTAGTTTCTGCAACATATCCGGCCTGGTAAACTTCCCACATGGTTATAGCCAGATCTTCCGGTTTGGTAATATGTTTTTTATTCAAGACAACCACAATACCACTTTTCAACATCATCTCGCGTACCCGTGCTCTGTCTTTCCTATATACCATTGCTTTTACTCACTATTTTAAATTGTGAATACTAAATTATCTAAGGATTTAAACAATCTTCCGGGATCTCACCCTGTAATAAGATTCGTAGATTATTTGCCTGTGCTCCTTCTTAGATTGTCATCGCTGTAAATCCACCATCGATACGTATTATCGCCCCTGTGACAAAGGAAGATGCTTTATCTGAAGCAAGCCAGATTGTGGCGCCAATCAACTCCTCCGGATTACCGAATCTGTTCATGGGTGTATGATTAAAGATGGAATCCACACGTTCTTTTGTAAGAATTTTTCTGTTCTGCTCGGCAGGAAAAAATCCGGGAGCAATGGCATTAACCCTGATATTATGCACCGCCCATTCCTTGGCCAGATACTGAGTGAGATTATTTACCCCTGCCTTAGAGATGCTATAAGTAAAGACCCTTGATAAGGGAATACTTGATGAAACGGAGGAAATATTGATGATACTTCCGCCATTGTCGGCTTTAATCAGACATTCACCAAATATTTGACATGAGAAGAGCATGCTTTTCAGATTTACGTTAATTATTTTTGTCCATTCTTCGTCTGTGATCTCCAGAAAAGGGGTGGCAGAATTTAAACCCGGCGCATTGATAATAATATTTATCGCGCCATAATCATGAATTATTTGTTTGGCTGCTTTCTCCAAATCAACCTTGTCTGACGCATCAACTTTTAAAGCGGATGATTTGATACCATATTTGCTTAACTCCGCTGCCTTTGCCTGAGCATTTTCAAGATTTAGATCCAGAATAACGATATCCGACCCCGCTCTTGCTAAACCTTCGGCCATAAATCCGGCCAGAACCCCACCACCGCCTATTACGACGGCAGTTTTTCCCTTAAGGGCATATAATTCATCCAAGTAACTCATTTTATTTATTATTCTCCTCATTTTTTTACAAGTTTCTATGATTTATATAATTTCCCGGGTCTCGGTGCCTGAAAAAAATGGATCTTTGTTAAGTGAATAATATTCATAACTTTTATCGTAGAAGTCAATGGGTTGAAAATCAGACACCGGGATAGTCTTTTCTTGCTATGGAATGTCCCGGTCAAGAATTATCCCACCGTAGGTTGGACTGAGAAAATAATTATTATTTAATTGTTTAACTAGTTTATTCTGGTTTCTCCCTCCGTGTCCCCTGCCTGCCCTGTTAAGACCCCGAGAATTCGGGGGCTGGCACGCGGGGGTGGTTTCGTCTTTTGATCCCAATTCACACACTCTCAGGTACAACATACGGTTTCCGGTACTGACGCGTCAGCAAATCGCTTGCCCAACGAGCGATACTGTACTCGCCCCCACCAATAAACTGATTCTTTTCGATATCGAATTCGAGTGAAGGTCCTAGGGTGGCCTTGTCTTTTGATAGATCAATCCAATTTGAAAACAGATTATTTCGAAATCGATCAAATGAATCCAAGGCTTCAGGCCGCGATTTAATCGATTCCTGTAATTCCTCCGGAGAGGATAACTGACCCAATCGGTAGGAAATATTGCCTAAATGGCAGAGCCCAGAAGAGAGATGCCCTTCTAAAATATCGGCATTAAGATCTTTCATATTTCGGCTATGCATCGCTTTAATAAAATTTGCATGATGCCCTTCTCCTCCACTACCGCTGAATTGCCGAACTTTCGTTCCCTGGTTATCATATATCCAACCACCACCACCGCCGCCGGCGAAGTAACCTTCTTCACATATTACTACCACACCGACACGCACACCTTTAAAATTCTCCATGGCAGTATCACCTTTTTCTCTCGGCAATCCCTGAACTTCAAAAATGAGTGGTGCCGGATCATAATCAAATATAGCGATCTGAGAATTTGGTGTTTCACCGTCATCATCATAGCCAAATCGGCCGCCAAAGCTCATTACTCTTTTGGGAAGTTCATTCTGTCCCAATACCCAGCGGCATTGATCCATTTCATGCACTCCCTGGTTTCCTATATCCCCATTTCCGGTATCCCACATCCAATGCCAATCGTAATGAACCCGTGATCGTCTTAATGGAAGGAGTGGTGCCGGACCGGTCCAAAGATCATAATTGATGGATGACGGTATTTGCTGGGGTCCGTTTACCTTTCCAATACTATCCCTCCTTTTGTAGCATAATCCATAGACCACTTTTATTTGACCTAAATTACCTTTCTGTATATAATCAAATACTTCTTGTACACCCTCATCGGAACGGGATTGTGTTCCGGCCTGTATAATGCATTTATATTTACGGGCCGCTTCTACCAATTTAGATCCTTCCCAAATATTATGGGAGATGGGTTTTTCCACATACACGTCTTTTCCGGCCTGACAGGCCCAGATACCCATTAATGAATGCCAGTGATTCGGCGTCGCAATGATTACAGCATCGATGTTTTTATCATCCAACAGCTCCCGGATATCAATATAGGTATCAACTTTTTCATTTCGGGCTTTGAATTTCTCCACTTCACGGTTCAATATCTCAGAATCTACATCACATAATGCAGCTACACGAACACCCGGAAGTGCATGAAATAATTCAACATGATGTTGTCCTTTTCCTCGCAGACCAACAACAGCCACCCTTATTTCGTCATTAGCTCCAATAATTTTGGAAAATGGCTTTGCATATGACAACATCGGTGTCGTCATTAATGCAGATCCGGCACTTAATGATGTTAAAATAAAATTTCTTCGTGTTACTGGATTCATGTTTTTCTCCAATAGAATGTTAACAACAATGTATTATTATCTTGCTAGTAATGATAATATACTTAATTATATTTTCAACTTTATTTTTCTATCAAAACCCAGATTACAATTCCAATATTCGTTATGAACACCACGATAACTTTCTTAAAAAGATATACAAGGGACTTCTAAGTGAAATTCAGGAATGGTTTTGGCTAAAGATTAAAACAATATTTCTTGGTTTCTAAAATTCAACTAAACCTGATCCTTCAACCGTGAAACAGTTAATAATTTCAGGCTCAAGTCCGTTTGGATCATAATAATGCTTTTTAAGTGCCTCGGAAACCTCGTTTATACTTTCTTTTTTTGAGAGAATCATAATACATCCACCAAGACCTGCGCCGGCTATCTGGGCCCCTATCACACCTTGAACATCCTTACTAATATCAATCATGCGATCAATTTCCTGTGTGCTACAGCCATACCCCCCTGGTTGCATATACAATTGTGCGTTTAATACTTTTTTAGGTTTCTCACTTGTTAAATCATCAATAAGCTGATTCAAATAATTATCATCATAGGAATCTTTAAACGAAATATATTTTCCCTGATCATTCCTCGCGGACACACGATCGCCATCATGGCTAATCTGCATTAAACCACCAAATTGTTTCATTTTTCCTTTTTCCAGCAACTCAACTGAAATTTTACTGCGTATAATTTCAGCAATACCAAACAACAAAACACCACGTACATTATAAATTTTTGGATCATTATGAGTAGAGAAATTTAGATCAATCAAATCAGAGTATTTTCCCGGTAGCATTTGCCGGAAATCAGTTCTGGTCATATACTGTGGAATTTTTTTTAACCATTTATAAATTTCACTGGTTAAGCATCCTAAATTCTCTGGTGTAATATCCCGAAGATATTCAACGTTCTCTTTAATAAAAGGAATACGAATTTTTAAAAGTTCCAACCCAAGATTAAAGCTACAAACTTTCTGATTAAATATATCTTTTGCATTTCCACTTTTAGCGGCCTTAATTTGACTATTGGCGATAATAACCTGGTAATTGGAAGGGGCATCAATCATTTTATAAATTTGAAAGGGAAGATAACCAACATGTGCGATTTTACCTCTTTCACCAAGATAAATAGCCGCATGGTCACCTGCCCCACCACGGGAGCCGACAAACCATTCACCTTCGCCGCACATATCTACAAACTGTCGCGCATTTAATTCTAGCCCGTTCAAAGCAATCGCACATTGTAGCATTGCTACGACTATTGAAGAGCTACTGCTTAATCCAGCAGCTTGTGGAATATTGCCGGAAAGTGCAATGTTTAATCCAGATAGTTTTATATCCTGATACTTGTTTTGTAATCTTAAAACGGCGGCCTTGATATAATTACCCCAGTCACCCATAGATGAATGAAGAAGTCCTCGTACCCATGAACTTTCGATAAAATTTATCCAATCGCTCCAGGCAAAGTGACCAATAAGTTCTGATATATTAAACTCTACATCCTTGAATCTACCAGGTTCGGTGTTCACTGCAATTACATTATCATCATTTCTTACTCCGGCAACAATAAAAGTTTCTCTGTGTATCGCAAGAAAATTATTAAAGCCACCCCGATGATCCACATGCCGCCCCATAAGATTCACCCGGGCGGGTGCGCGAACGATTAAAACCTTTTGTTCCGTACCAAATTTATCCCCATAACATTTTAGGACTTTAATTAAATTCTTCCTTATTTGTTTATGCAACTCCGGATGATCACCATATATTTTCACCATCCATTGATGGATATAATTTTCATTCTTCTCAAATAAAATCAACCAGTCTGATACTTTGCGAAACTGTTTTTCTTTTAAAGTTATACGACTACTGTGCCGCGCACTCTGTTTTAACCTTTTCTCCTTTTTACGCCGGAAATAGTCCTGGATTGCAAGAAGTTCATCCGGTGCATTAAATCCCTGAACAATGTTAGGGTCACTAGCGTTAACCGCTGCCAAACGATATAATGATCCGCCACCTTCATCACATTGAAGATTTAAGTGACTAATAATATCTGTTAGATAATATTCCTTTTGGACATTATGGTTATCAAGAAGTTTCAAACCTGAATAAAATGCTTCCGATTTTGAAAGATATAAGCTTGGATTAATACCCAATGTACATTTATTTATTTCCTGAACTGACATATTCTTCCCTGATATATTTATTTTGTAGGTATCAGAAACCAGCTGTTTTTTAAGAGACTTGATATCAAAATTCGATGTGCTTTCAAGAAATCTCAACAATTCAGGAATTACTTTTTTTTGTTTGCTTTTATTTGGTAAATATTCATTTATTATTTCAAGAAATTTTTTCTTTTCGAAAGTTTTGTTCTTTTTAATCAATTTTATTAAGGATTCAATAATAGATAGTCTCATTAAGTCAACATGTTCGATAATCCCATACAAACCACCACTTTCATCTCCTATGACTCTAGCATACTGACTTTTTGAGTTTGGCTTATAGGGAAGTGTTAATAAAGCAAGATCAGCTTGTTTTCTAATGAATCCTTCCATAAGTATCTCAATAGCTTCAATTTCTATATATTTATCGCCCATACAAAGTAATACTAGGTCCGAATGCCCGAGACTTTCAAGAACTTCACCAGCGCACATTGCAGCATGCCCTGTCCCCAATTGTGGATTTTGGAAAACAAACGCTATACCTTTATGTTTATCAGAAACAGTTTGCATTACTTGTTCACTTCTGGTACCAACAACTATAACAAAATTTCGAAAACCAACCCTTTTAAAAATAGAAATTGTACGATTGATAGCAGGTTCACCATCAATTTCGAAACATACTTTTGCTGTTTCCTCATTACCCATCCGCGTACCTTTACCTGCTGCGAGAATGATAACTACTGTTTTGTTTACTATTAATTGATTTTTAGCCGCACTCATAAGTTGTTTCCATGTGTCATTATACGTAATGGTATTTAATTTCTAAGATTGATAATATTAGGATATTTTGAAATTTAAATAGTTCAGCCTTGAATATCATCTATATTTTTTAATGAAGGTTGATAATCAAATAGATTTCCTTTATGCTCTGTAAAGTAATTATTTTTCAAATTATTATTATCAGCCGAATACCTCCAACAGTCACTTAGTATCTATAATACACCAAACATAGAGAAAATTTTTAGGGTGGCACCAATAGCCACAATAATAATCGCTCCAATCATCAATGCATTCCAGATGGCCCCCCTTACACCTTTATTGACTTCCTCGCCCAGATAACTCTTACTATTTTGCAGGATAAAAAAACAGATATAAGCGATCGGCATCATAATCAGGTTGAAGGAGGAGGTTAATACCGGTAACCAAATTGGCATATTATAAAAGGCACCCAGGATTCCTATATTTGCCACCATGGTGCTCATTTTATATTTTGTTCCAAGATATTCAAAATTGAACATCTCGCTCAGAATGAATCCACAAATCAACATTTCGATCACCGCTGTGGTAATACACATGCTGAGAATACCAATAGAAAATATTATTCTGCCAAAGGTTAGTCCAACCAGTGGTTCCAGGGAATGGGCAGCATCAACAGGTCCTTTTACATCGATTCCCTGAACATATAGTGTATTGGCACAGGCAATAACAACAAAACCTGTTGCCAGAACAAATGGAATGACCATAGATGTACTTAGATCAAAGTTTTTTAATTTACGGTGTGATTTTCCCCAACCTCTGGCTAACATTGTATAAGGATATAAAAAGGTCTGATTGACACCGACGGCTGCTCCTAGCATTCCCAAAACGATGATAATGCCTTTAATATCTGTTGGCATATAAAAACCAAATAGACCATCAACCAACTTGCTCCAATCAATTCCGGTTTTGATTACCACAAGCAAAAAAGCAGATACCATAACCAGGAGCATATATTTGAGTAATCGTTCAAAACCGGTGACCGCTTTCCTACTTCCCTTTCCATAGCTCCAACATATTTTTGTTACCACAACTAACAGGATAAGGGCAAAAGGCCATTTAGCCAAATGTAGACCAAAGACACTAAAGATATCCTGAAGAACCGCCGTTCCGAGAGAATATTGGGGAAATTGCCAGACCGTTGAGGCAAGCAATATGTTTATTCCCCAGAATATAGCCAGGCCCGGATGAAGTTTTTTCCAGAAGACATCATAAGGGCGGGCCCGGGTAATAATCAGTTGGTGACCAATAGCCAGAAACATGATAAGACCGATTAATATAGCGACAGGTTGTACCCACAATAGTTTATAACCATATACAGCGCCGGCAAATATTGAAGCTCCGGCTGAACCCGCGCCCAGCGTCACAGCACTTTGCAACCATCCCGGTCCTGAAAATTTTAAATAACCACGCCATCGTTGCCAGTAGTGAGGTCGGGAATTAATTTCTTCTAGTTGCTCGATTTCTATTTTGAGCGCTTCCGGATCCCGTGCCTCCACCATTGGTAAACCCTGTCGAAATTCTTCATTTCTCTTATTTGATTCCATAGCCACCTATCCATTAAGAATTATCATTTATTACTCTTTGTTTTATTTAAAATCTCAACATGGGTTAACTTTACGACAACCGGATTCGGCCACAGCTTATCATTATAGAGACGCTGTGCTCTATTTATTGATATTTCAAGTACATGATCCATTTGCCTGAACCTGGACTCCGGAATATTTTCAGGTTGATATTCTACGACTCTATCGTTCTGACCAAGCACTGATATTTCTGTATTTTCATTCGCCCGTAAATTTTTAATTAAAAAATTCCTTCTCTGTCCTGTTTTCCACTCTTTCTGACCAACAATAAAAACATATACCACATTTTCTTTCGCATTCTGTGTAAACCAGGTATCGCCTTCTTTAATTGCTGGCTGCGGTCTGACATTTTTAATTGCTTCACCATTTACGAACATCCATAAAGCTACTTCCCTTAGCCGTTCCTCCTGCTCAATCGGAATTTCACCATTCGGTTTTGGTCCGATATTTAAAAGAAAGTTACCTCCTTTGGCTCTGATTTCAATGAGTTTCTCAACGATTTCTGTTCCACTTTTATAGATTTCGTTGGTTGGTTTATACTGCCACTGCGTACCCATCGTCATGCAAGTTTCCCAGGGACCCGGTATCGGTTCATCTGGTATTTTCTGTTCCGGTGTCTTCATCTCCCCTCTGGTTACTATGATATCAGGATCGATTGTATGCACATACGTAACGAGCGGGGCCGTTTCAAACCCATCAAAAAAGAAAATATCGATGGGACCGTAGTTATCAACTAATTCTTTGACCTGACTCTTAGCATAGGCCAATAAAGCAGGATTATTTGTTATTTGCGGCAAGTCTTTTCTTCTGGAAATCAGATTTCCCTGCTGATGCAAAAAATAAAAATCCTCCGGTGAATAATAGAATCCAATCTTTAAACCTTGCTTTCTGAGTGCGTTTACCAGCATACCAGTAATATCTTTTTCGTAAGGGGTATTCATAATATTAAAATTAGTTGTTTTTGTGTCCCACATACAAAAACCATTGTGGTGTTTGGTTGTAAAAACGACGTACGCTGCGCCGGTCAGTTTAAAGAGTCTTGCCCATTTATCAGGATCGAATTTATCCGGATAAAATGTTTTGGGAAGCTCATCGAGATAGCGATCGAGGTAATCTTCGGAAGCACCTACCATGCTATGACTAATCACACTGCCAAGCTGGGAATCCATGCTCCAGTGAATAAATAATCCGAATCCCATATCCATAAAAACTTCTTCTCGATCCGGTTTGTTTTTTTGCTGTGCAGAATTGGATTTAAGATCGTTGTTATTTGCAATTGCCGCAAAAATAAAGGTCAATCCCATGGTTAACCCGAAAAGACCTCTTTTAAATGTCAATTTTATGCACATCGGCTAACCCTCTCTATCGGTAATTTACCCTACTGATTCATTCACTTCAAATTCAACTTCATCGTTATTATTAGATTTGAAAACTGTAATTCTTTTTTTCTATCAATCATCAGATAACTCACCTTGAAATCTCTGTGTCTTCCACCGAATTTTCAAGGTAGTAAAATCATTACACCATCAAAAAGTAAAAAAAAATAATACTGTTATGCACATTCTCACTGAATTTAGAAAATCTAAGTCGGGACAAAACTGTAAATTAATTTGAAGAATATGTCATGGCTAAGATATAGAAGAAATGTCAAATACCCAATTACAAATGACAAATGAAATCCCCCCGATAAAAGCTGTCGTCCTCTGGACGACTGATCGGGACTAAATCGTCCATGATTTAGCAAGTTCCAATGTCCAATCAGATCCCAATCCTTAGTTCCTGAAGTATGCAATCATTTGTAATTGGACATTGGGAATTGGGATATTACTATAGAATGATAGTCCGATGAAATCGGAAATATTTGGCCTAATGATATTATTATTTTAGTTCACGAATCCAGATATTACGAAATCGAACCGGATTGCCATGGCCCTGAATGATAATGGGTAATTTGTCTGCATGTGCTTTATAAACCGGTCGTTTTTGATGGGCGGTTGGTCCGGTTAGGGATTGACAATGATGGACGACGATGCCATTGTGAAAAACAGTCATGATTGCTGGACTTTTCAGATTACCTTTTTTGTCGAATACAGGTCTTATAAACACGACATCAAAGGTTTGCCACTCTAGAGGTGGTAAACTGGCATTAACTAAAGGAGGATATTGCCCGTATATGGAGGCCGCCATACCATCCGCATAAATATTGGCTTCTGGATATGAATCGAAAATTTGCAGTTCATACGTTTGCATGAAATAAATACCACTATTTCCGCGATCATATGGGTGACTATTCGGATCGAATGGCGGCGTTGCCCATTCAATATGCAGTTGGCAGTTACCAAATGCCTGTTTTGTCTGAATGTCGCCCTTGCCTTTTGGATTGATCAAATGATCATTGATGATTTGCCAGTTGAGGGATTCATCATTATCACCCTTTTGCCATAGGGAAAGATCGGTACCGGAAAATAGAATGATCGCATCAGAAGGTATGGGTTTAGGCGTTACTTTGGGTGGATGGGGTCGGTTTGTATCGTGGATTTTCCAGGCG
>CAZBBC010000101.1:0-17697 GCA_964489835.1 uncultured Calditrichota bacterium | reverse complement strand
GATATAATAAACTTATCTAATATTCCACGGAGTAAAATCTCCATTCGTTGAAATATAAATAGATTTATGGTCGAATTTTAAGGATTGAATGATGCCAATTAAAATATTGAGACGATTGTTGGTTAAATATCTGTTAGTAATATCTGTCGTTCTTATGGGCTGTCAGAGTAATGTAAATAAAGAGAATCGTATTGTTGCAAAAATCAATGACTTTGAGATTACTTACGGTCATTTCGAGGATCAGTTTAAAAAAGTGCATCCGGGACAGCGCCTTTTAAAAGCCACAAAAGAGATGAAACAAAGTGTCCTGGATAATATGATTGAACAACAACTTATTTTGTTCGAAGCCTATCGTTTGGGTTATGACCATAACGAAAAAGTGCTTGAGTATATTGTAAGTAGAGAAAAAGTGCTTGCCGGTGAAGCATTGAGAAAACGGGAGGTAGATGATAAAGTTATTAGTGAGGAGGTCATTGGGAAATATTATCGGTGGCTGGATAGGAAGGTCAATCTTTTACGTATGAAATTTGTTTTTACTTCAGATGATGAAAACAAAAAAGTCGCGGAGAATAAGGCACAGAAAGTTCATGAAGAGCTGCAAACCGGCGCTGATTTTAAAAAGCTAGCGGCAGAATATTCGGAACATGCCACGGCGAAAAAAGACAGCGGGAATATGAAGATTGTGGGATGTTTTGATGTTTATAAAGAATTATTTGAAAAAGCCTACCAATTGTCGGAAGGAGAATTTAGTCAACCCTTTATGGTCAAAAATTCATTCTATATTATAAAAGTGGAAAAAGTTTATCCTGAAACCAGGGGTACATTGGAAGAAGAAAAAACCAAATTAATTGATAGGCTGAAGGAATATTATAAGGAACAACTGACACAACAATTTTATAGATTTAAAAATAATATCATGGACGAATATGAGCAGACACTAAACCTGGAAAATGTTGCATACTTTTGTAAAAAAGCGGGAACGATGAAGACCAGAAAAGACTCCGTTCAATTATTTAATGACAGAGAGAAAAAATTGGTATTAGGGAGAACAAGTTTTGAAGAAACAACCATCGGGAAATTTTTGCCATTAGTATTTGAATACTATTGGGAATCACTCAACCAGGAGAGACTGGTCAAAATGTTGCTTTCTGAAAGAATGTTCAGGAGAACTGTCAATCATAAGGGCATGCAGCTTAAATTAAATGAATTACCTGAAGTACGAGAAGAGCTGGAGCAGTGGAAAATATATTACCTTAAAAAATTTATGATCCAAATGGAAGTCATGGATAAAGTTGATATTTCTGATATGGTCTTGATACCCATCTATCAAGAAGAAAAGAGCCGGTTAAAATTCAAAGAACAGCGCCTGGTCAGGGAGATATTTTGTAAAACCAAAGAGGATATTGAAAAAGTTTATCATCTGGCCGTACAGGGTCATGATTTTCAGAATTTGGAAATAAAATACCAGGAAAACAGGGAAACCAGAAATCATGGCATTATCGGACCTTTTACAAAAGGACCAAATGGTAAATTGGGTGAAAATGCTTTTAATATGAAAGTCAATGAAATCAGCCAACCATTTAAATATCGGGGAGGATATTCGATTATCCGACTGTTATCTATCGAGCCTGAAAGGCAAAAAACCTATGACGAGGCAAAGGAAGAAATAAAAGCAAACTATATCAATGAAAATAAGAAAAAGTTCATCTCAGATTGGATCGATCAAAATAGAGAAAATTATAGCATTAATATAAATGAGATATAAAATTAACCGATGGTTTAAAAAGAATGATTCAGTTAATGATTAAAAAACTCATCCCCAAACCTGCCCGCCTCGGGCGGGCATCTTCGACCTTCTCTTGAAAAGAGAAGGGGCTCTATATAGTCCCTCGCTTTGCAAGAGAGGGATTTAGGGAGAGTTTTTGAATCAAATCTTTGTGTTTTTTTTAATCTCCAAACCACTCGATATTCCGGTGATAATTTAAAATGATTTAATATTTTAAAGGTAAATAAATCATTTCAAATGTCAGAAGTTAAACAAAAAATACTTTACAAAAGGAGGTGATTAAGAAATAAACAACCTAAAAATAAATAAAAAAAAGGAGGTGATAAGACGTTATTAATTATAAGACCAATTTAATTGGCATGAATATCATTAGGGGGCTGTTATTTAGTTTTATGGTAGTTTTGACTTTTTTTTAAAATTAAATTTACTAACTAAAGAAGGAGGGAGGTCATGCATAAAGTTAAGCCTTTAGGGTTTGGATTACTTATTGCGATGATTCTTTGTATGTTGACACTGACAACTGTCCTTGGCCAGGATAAAAATAATCTCGGTTGGAAGATTGCCTGGAAGAGTTACAATGCGAGTAAGACCGACCCAATTCCTGAGCTTCCTGAGGAAGAGGGTATTTATATACCGTATCGCGGTCATAATGCCGAGGCCTGGTTTGATTTTGACGGGGATGGTAATCTGGAGTTTTTCCACGATGACAACAACTGGCGGAAGACCTATGTATTTGAGAACGATGGAGATAATAGTTACGCTTACCGCTGGTTCACTGATTATGTAGATGCGGAGGGTAACAGTCTGTACACCGGGGAACGCGGTATCACCGCGACCGATTTGGATGGAGATGATGCGGATGAGTTGATTTTGATCCGGAGCACCCCTCCTCCCGGCGATGTGAATCATATACCACCGATCCGGATATTCAAACATGAATCAGGCTCGGAAGAATTTTTACCGATCGATTGGACGGTTGCCTGGGATGAATGTCCGACCGGCATCGAGAGTGGCGAGTTGTCTATGGAATATACCAATGGCGCCGGTGACTGGGATAATGACGGTAAGGGCGAATTTGGTATGAACTACAAAGTGGATCCGGAGTACTATTTTGCGATCATCGAGGTGACCCCGCCGTTGACGCCGGAAGCGGTTGTATTCGAGGTGGAATACATGATCGAGAAGGATGAATACATGGTTCAGGAAGACCAGAATGTGGCAACGATCAATGGCGTAGATCTTGATGGCGATGGTTATGCTGAATTATGGTTACCACAGCGTAATGATTACGTCCAGAATATGTTCTATCTGGATTGTACCGGACCTGACACCTATGTGGAATACCATTGGGGTCCGACCGATCCGCGGGTTATAATGGCTGACACGACGATAAGGGTCGGTGATCAATCTGGTTATGTTGATCTGGATGGTGATGGTGTCAAAGAATTAGTCGGTCTATGGCCCAATGCAGCAACGGGAGTAGGTGCTGACACAGTGAATACGACGGAGTTGTGGGTGGCTAAGATCAATCCGTCTGATCCGGCAAATTTATTTACGACTGAGAACTGGGTGATGCTTGGGACAGTCAATGATTTCTTGGGAGTGCCAAAGCGCAGTTTCAGTACCGGATTTTTTGATACCGGTGATGCCGATGCGGATGATTTGCCTGATATATATTTTGGATTAGGCGAGGATGCCGGTAGCCGGATTGTGGATGTTGAGTTTGTGGGAACGGACTGGAAGAATCCTGAACACTATAAATGGTACACGATCATCAACTCAGGTGTAGATGGTGGATTAGAAGATCCGGCAACACCGGTTCTGGGTTCGCGAGGAATCCTGGCTGATGGTGACAAAGACGGCAAGCCGGATATTTGGCATAATAACCGCAGAGACGGTGTCAACCGGCCGGCAGAATATGTCTGGGAATTTACACCGGTAGAAGCACCGGTGGATAATCCCAATCTAAATTGGGCGCTTGCCTGGAAGAGTTACAATGCGAGTAAGACCGACCCAATTCCTGAGCTTCCTGAGGAAGAGGGTATTTATATACCGTATCGCGGTCATAATGCCGAGGCCTGGTTTGATTTTGACGGGGATGGTAATCTGGAGTTTTTCCACGATGACAACAACTGGCGGAAGACCTATGTATTTGAGAACGATGGAGATAATAGTTACGCTTACCGCTGGTTCACTGATTATGTAGATGCGGAGGGTAACAGTCTGTACACCGGGGAACGCGGTATCACCGCGACCGATTTGGATGGAGATGATGCGGATGAGTTGATTTTGATCCGGAGCACCCCTCCTCCCGGCGATGTGAATCATATACCACCGATCCGGATATTCAAACATGAATCAGGCTCGGAAGAATTTTTACCGATCGATTGGACGGTTGCCTGGGATGAATGTCCGACCGGCATCGAGAGTGGCGAGTTGTCTATGGAATATACCAATGGCGCCGGTGACTGGGATAATGACGGTAAGGGCGAATTTGGTATGAACTACAAAGTGGATCCGGAGTACTATTTTGCGATCATCGAGGTGACCCCGCCGTTGACGCCGGAAGCGGTTGTATTCGAGGTGGAATACATGATCGAGAAGGATGAATACATGGTTCAGGAAGACCAGAATGTGGCAACGATCAATGGCGTAGATCTTGATGGCGATGGTTATGCTGAATTATGGTTACCACAGCGTAATGATTACGTCCAGAATATGTTCTATCTGGATTGTACCGGACCTGACACCTATGTGGAATACCATTGGGGTCCGACCGATCCGCGGGTTATAATGGCTGACACGACGATAAGGGTCGGTGATCAATCTGGTTATGTTGATCTGGATGGTGATGGTGTCAAAGAATTAGTCGGTCTATGGCCCAATGCAGCAACGGGAGTAGGTGCTGACACAGTGAATACGACGGAGTTGTGGGTGGCTAAGATCAATCCGTCTGATCCGGCAAATTTATTTACGACTGAGAACTGGGTGATGCTTGGGACAGTCAATGATTTCTTGGGAGTGCCAAAGCGCAGTTTCAGTACCGGATTTTTTGATACCGGTGATGCCGATGCGGATGATTTGCCTGATATATATTTTGGATTAGGCGAGGATGCCGGTAGCCGGATTGTGGATGTTGAGTTTGTGGGAACGGACTGGAAGAATCCTGAACACTATAAATGGTACACGATCATCAACTCAGGTGTAGATGGTGGATTAGAAGATCCGGCAACACCGGTTCTGGGTTCGCGAGGAATCCTGGCTGATGGTGACAAAGACGGCAAGCCGGATATTTGGCATAATAACCGCAGAGACGGTGTCAACCGGCCGGCAGAATATGTCTGGGAATATGGAGGGGTAAACTCCGTTGGTCCGCTTGATAATGGCAATTTGTCCCCTGCAGCCTATGAACTCTTTCAAAACTATCCTAATCCGTTCAATCCGACGACTACCATTGCCTATTCCTTGAATCGAGTATCCGAGGTTCGTATTGATATTTTCAATGTACTCGGTCAGTTAGTAAATACGCTGGTTGATGCGAAGGTAGTAAAGGGTAAACATAAAGTTGTATGGAATGGGACTGATCGTAATGGATATCATGTTTCATCAGGAATTTATTTCTACTCATTAAGTGTCAATTCATCCAGAATCATTAAAAAAATGATGCTGATAAGATAGATGCACGAATGACTATGGGTAAATTTAAATGGAACAGTACAGAGGGTAGAGCCTGATTCCTGCACGAGGCTCTCAGGTTTTGCTGAGAGCCTCGCTTTTATTTAAAGGGGATTTGCTAACCTGAGTTATTTATAAAATTAAATAATTAAGTCTATAAATAACATAAAATCAATGAGTTAATTCCCCCTTAATAAAGGGGGTTAGGGGGTTGTTTTAAACGTAATATTTTAAATTATATCAATGTTTTACATCCCCTTAGTTCCCTTTTTTAAGGGGAGACTTAATTATCGCTATATGATAGATCTAAAACTCATGAATTAATCAAGCTAATTATTACCCGGCACTAGTTTTATTATTAGGTATTACAGTCAATGAATAAAAGTATCATTATCTTTATAACTTTTTTGCTCCTTGCCGGCGGATGTTCTAAAAAATCGGATGAACAATTAATCCTAGCTGAAATTGGTGAACATAAAATATCTCTGGCAGCTTTCGCACGCAGCTATATCAACGAAATCAAATATTCCCCTGTTGAAATACAGGATTCACCATCCCTCAGAATGAAACATTTAAAGGATATGATTACCCGCCATTTTCTAGCCCAGAAGGCAATGGAGGAAAATTTGCAGAACTTTCCTGCCTTTAAAAAGGCAATGATCGCTGAATCAACCGCTGTCATTATCAACGGATTATACGAAGAAGAAATTGCCTCAGAAATGGGAGAAATTTCAGAGCAGGCACTGGAAGATGCCTATCAAAAACTGGGAAAAAAACTGCATATTCGTCATTTGATAGCTCATACAAAAACCAGAATAGATTCTCTTTATTCCCGGCTACAGCAGGGCGAAAGTTTTATAGACCTGGCAAAAGAATGCTTCCTGGATTCTAATTTAAGGTATAATGGTGGAGATCTGGGATTCAATACCTGGGGTGATCTTGATATCGATATTGAGAACGTGGCCTATCGTCTGAAGATTGGTGAAATCTCAGAACCAATCGAAACAAAATATGGATGGCATATTCTCAAACTGGAAAATATATTAGTAAATCCCATATTGCGTGAAAATGATTTTCAAATGCGTAAAAAGATTTTGAGAGAAAGACTGCGCTATCGTTTGTTGAAAAATAAAGCCGATCTCCGTATTAAGAAATTGATGAAAAGCAAGAATGTAAGGATGAATGTTCCGCTAATCCTGGTGTTGGAGAAAGAACAACAAAAACTTAAAAACAAGGGAATGATTAAAATCGCGGATGCTGTGGAGATTCCTAATCAATCCTTTAATGGTTTACTTGATAGATACAAAAATGAGACGATTGCTTTTTATGACGAGGGTGTTTGGACAGTATCAAATTTAAAGGACTATGTGAACACTATTCCTTCCAGAGTGAGTGAGGGCGGTATTTACAGAGCGGTAGCGAGGAGCCTGCGTAATTACTTCTTATTGGAAATCGCTGAAAATAAAAGGATTGATAAAATTGAAACCGTAAGAAATAAAATCAATGAAAAAAGGGAACATCTTTTATCAACATTCTACCTGGATGCTTATACAGATACCTGTTCATTTACTGACAAAGATTATAAAGACTATTATGAGCGGGTGAAACAGAAACGATATAAAGACAAGGAAATGAAAATTCTGGAAATACTGGTCAGGACGGAATCAAGAGCGCGGGAAATCATAAATATCTTTTTGGATAGAAATAAAGATGAAAAAGTGTTTCGGGAAATGGCCAGACAGTATACGATTCGACCAGGCATGAAAAAAAAGGAAGGATATTTAGGCATTCTTCGAAAAGATGATCTGGGGGATATTAGTAGACTGAGTTATCGTCTGAATATTGGCGAAATAACGGGACCCATAAAATCGGACGCGGGATTTTCAATAGTGATGGTAATCGATTATAAAGAAGTATTCACTCCATTTAGTGAAGTAAAAGATGAAATAACTGATTTTATGCAAAAAAGGAAAAAGACTTTTGTTTTTCAAAAAATGAAACATGAATACACTTCGCAGCCAGAAATTGTGATCCATAAGGATTTACTCCTAAATGCTTTTTAAAGGGAAAAGAGGAATTATGGGGGATATAAAGTTGGTCTATATTTATAATAAACAACCCCTAACCCCCTTTTCTAAGGGGGGATAAGAGTCTTCATATTATACTAATTATATACATATAATCATTAGTGTCCGGTTAAATACTTTAATCAATAGCAATTAACACTGGAATATCAAATGGTTTAAAGATTAAATGAATATAAAGACTTGATTTACAGAACTCACCCTAAATCCCTCTCTTGGAAAGAGAGGGACTTTAGGGAGCCTCTTCTCTTTTCAAGAGAAGGTCGAAGATGCGGCTTAGACGCAGGTTTGGGGATGAGTTTTTTAAATCTTTAATTGATTCATTTTTTTTAACCGGACACTCATGACATATAATCATTAATTATTTTGATTAAGATCACCGATACAAAATTCCAATAGTATCACATTTATGAACCTTTTAAAACAAATAAATTTCCTTAAAAGTGCACCGGCTATACCTCGAATATCTGATCTGCAGATTCCGCAAACATACCGTCAATATCGAATCCAGGCTTTTTATTCCGTGTATCTGGGATATGCCTTTTTTTACTTGATTCGCAAAAATATTGCCATATCACTGCCTTCATTAATGGAGCAGCTTAGTCTCAGTAAGACAGAGATGGGAATTGTTTTATCCTTGTTTAGTGTGACCTATGCTTTAACAAAACTAATAAATGGTCCTTTATGTGACAGATCTAATCCCAGGTATTTTATGGCCATAGGTTTAGCCGGTGCCGCAGTGGTTAATCTTTTATTTGGTTTAAGCTCTTCGATTTTATTTATAGCTATTTTTTGGATTTTGAACGGCTACTTTCAATCGATGGGCAGTCCTATTGGTCCCAAAACGATTGCTAATTGGTTCAGTTCAAAGGAGAGAGGTAGATATTATGGGGTGTGGAACACCTGCCATAACGCAGGAGCTTTTTCCATTCTAATAGTCGGCGGCTTTATTGTCGAAGCGTATGGCTGGCGGTATGGATTTTTTATTCCGGGGGGACTATGCCTATTGGGGGCTATTTTTATCGCCTGGAAGATGCTTGACCGGCCGGAAAGTGTCGGATTGCCACCCATACAAGAATATCACGGGGATCTTCCAAACAATACCATTCATGATACGGATGAGTCAGCTTTTGATTTATTTAAAAATTATGTGTTGAAAAATCCCAGAATCTGGATGTTAAGTGTTGCCTGCATGCTGATCTATATGGTACGCTATGGATTAGGAGACTGGGGAATTACCTATCTTACCGAAATGAAAGCTTCCTCTGTCGGTTGGGCAAGTTTTAAATCCAGTTTCCTGGAATTAATGGGTATTCCCGGTACTATTTTGGCAGGATATATTGCCGACAGATTTTTTAGCCGGCAAAATTTAGTTGTTGCTTTTATATATCTCATCGCGGTATGCGGTACGATTTTTTTGATTTTTTATATTCCAAAGGGATATGGTACCATGGATGCAGTTACTTTTGGTTTGGCAGGATTCTTTCTTTATGGCGCTCAAATGGTTTGCACTGGGCTGGGTCCTTTAAGTATGGTGCCCAGGCGGGCGGTTGCTTCAGCCGTTGGTTTGACCGGGGCGATGAGTTATTTGGGTGCAGTCATCACATCACCCTTAAGTGGATGGATGACAGACCATTGGGGATGGCAGAGTACATTTTTCTTCTGGGCGAGCTGTGCAGTTGCTGCGATGATTATTCTAATTCCCTTAATTGTTCATAAGGAAAATACTCGGGTTTACGGGACGAATCAAACAAATTATAGTTAATAATTTTGTTATAACGATTTAACAGGATTACTAACCTGATCTGTTCACAAACATCTCGCGCCCGGGCAGACGGGCGCGAAATGAATTATCCAGGTTAATAGAATTTAAAAAATTTGATGGAAAATAAAGAATGATTAGTCAGATTTAAAAATTGTAAGATAATAGGGGTGAAACATGAAAAATAATGCTATCGGATCTCAATGTCTATTGGTTGCCATTTATTTTATCCTGGTAATGTCAGGTTGTGGCAGTGTATATCATCAGCCGGAGAAATTCATTCTTGTTGCGCACAGAGGTGGGGTGGTTGATGACTCATTATCTGAAAACAGTTTAAAGGCGCTGGAAGAAGCGGTAAGAAGGGGGTATACACATATTGAGGTGGACGCCAGAGTGACCAAAGATGGCCATGTGGTTTGCTTTCATGATAAAAATTTGCTGCGGGAAACAGGTATTGACAAATATATTGAAGATCTCACCTTAGCAGAACTTAAACAGGTTAAATTGGAGAGGAGTAATGAATCTATTCCAACCTTTAAAGAATATTGTATCCGGGCAAAGGGAAGAATTAACCTGATGGTTGATATCAAAGGTGTAGAGGATAAACACCTGGAGAAGCTTGTCATGGAGATCGATACATGCTTGACCAAACAAGGGTTATTAAAAGAGGCCCTTTTTATCCATAATCGTGTAGCAATCAACAATCAGGATAAAGTATGTGATTGGTTTTTGGGACGTGCCCGTACATCGTGGCGCGGTAGTTTACAAAAAACTGAGATTTTGGCAAGTCAACTGCCAGATCCCGGCAAATATCATTTTATATTTAATTCCCCAAAGGATTTCACAAAAGAAATGATCGATGCATTTCATCGAATGGGTTTGATGGTCATTCCAAGTGTAAATACCGACCATTATAAAACCGGTGATCCGGTAAAACAGGGTTTAGCCGATATCGAAAAAATGCTGGATTGGGGGGTGGATGGATTACAGATCGATTCCTGTTATGATCCTCTGGTTTTTTCGCGAATTGGTAAAAAATAATAGGCAGACACTGGATATTAAAAAACTATATAAGACCGTTAGTGTCCGCTTAAAACGTAAATTATTTTTAACTCGAGAAATTATTTATCTCGCAACGACCTGCCCGCCGGCAGGCGCGGCGCAACGACGCAAAGATCGTAAAGATTTTTCTCGCAGAGGCGCAGAGAAATAATTTATATAATATATTTTTTATACTTTTAAATAAATATTTTAATTCTTGAAAATTCTTGAAAATTCTTGAAAATTCTTGAAAATTCTTGAAAATTCGTGAAATTCGTGGACTTCTTTTTTTTGATTGCAGCATCGCTGCGTTATACATAGGTCAGGTTAATTATAAATTGAAGTGAACATGAAAAATGAAAAAGATATAGAAAGCAATTCAAATATCAAGACCATTTTTTTTGACGTCGGGGGTGTTCTGCTCGTTGATTTTATTGATAAAAAAATCATCGATCTTGCCAAAAAATATTACAAAAATCCCGAGGCTCTTTTAAGAGCAAGGAAAAAACACCGACCCTATGCCGATAGGGGACAAATCAGCGATTCAGATTTTTGGAAAATCATGTTCAATGAAGCCGGAATCAAGGCGACGAAAGAAGATTGGGAATTTGACAGCTATATGGAGGAAATTGAGGGAACTAGAGATATCATAGAATCTTTAAAACTGAACGCTTTTGATATTGCCATATTATCTAATGACTCAAAAGAGATGTTTATTAGAAAACGGAAACAATTTGGGTTTGATGAACTTTTTGATGATATCATTATATCCTCTGATCATGGCGTGATAAAACCCTATCCTGAAATTTATTGGATAGCGTTGAAACGATTGAAAACGGTACCGGAAAGATCTGTGTTGATTGACGATCGGTTGGAGAATATTAAGACGGCGGCAGATATTGGAATGTATTCGATATTTTTTCAGAATACTGAACAGCTCAGGGAGGAATTATACGAATTAGGTATCCACTTGTCCTAAAGGTTAAACGACAGAAATCCCCGAGCGCATTCCCTTCAATAACAGAAACTCAAAGTAAAAGTTTTACTCGCTTCAATAAAGACCTGTTCCGGAATATCAAACGATTTAATACAATAAATTCACACCGCAGCGATGCTGCAATCAAAAAAAGAAGTCCACGGATTATCCGTCGAAGCCGGATCCCGTCATAGCCACGTCTGCGCCGGGCAGGCAGTCGAAGACTGACACGAATTAACACGGATTAAAACTAAAATAATTAGTAATAAATAGTAACATCGCTGCGACGCTGCGACGCTGCGAGAGATATTTATAATTGGATCAAACTGATGAATATCTTTTTTGCAGCCTTGGGCTGCGGTATGAATATGTCAAGCTAATATTTATCACATATTGTATCCAAAAAAGGAAAATAAAATGTCTAACGGAAAAATAACTCTGCTAATGTGTTGTGTCCTGTTATTGGTGGCAAGTGTAACTTCAGCTGGGGAGAAGCGCGGTTATAATAAAAAACAGGGCATTCGGGATCAACAAAAAGTTATTTCTCCCGAGAAACCTGTGGATCCGTTTCGTGTGATATTCAATTCTGCCCAAAGCTCCATCAGGTTCACGGTGGACAAGACGCTGGTTCCCTATAAAGAGAATCTTTGCTGTAAGTCGAGCTTTGTGGATGTCAATGGCAATTTTCCTAAAGGATTAGAATGGCATCCTTTCCCAACCCTTGAAGGACCGGGATGGGCAGCAAATGCGGTTGGCGGCGCGTACGAAATCTACTCATTTGGCAAATTTATCGGGGATACCATTCTTGTAAATAAAGCGACATTGCTCCTCGATCATGTACTCAATGATGGCTTTATTGATCGTACGACCGGGATTATAACCGGGTACCGCGATGTGTCTAACGATAGTCTTTATCTGAATTATAAACACAATAATGAGTGGTTTTGTGCCGGCTCTATGGCAAAGGTGGCCTGTCAGTTACTCATCTTTAGTGAACTTGTTGATAAAAAGAGAAGAGAAGACATGCAGGACATTGCAGCCAAAACGGCATCCTGGATAGAGACCAATATTAAAATTGCCCCGAATGGATGGTATCCGCGGCGCAGCACACCTACGGGTGAATATTTCAGGCAACGTCCGGAGGGTGGAGATGATCCCTTGTTTGAAAAAAGCGCAGACGGGATATATGTGATTCAACTTTTGACGGAAGTAACAAAATTAGGTCTCGCTGATTACAGGGATAGAATAACTGAAAAAGTGAATTTGTTTATGGCGCTGGGTGGTATCTTTGGCAGCATCAATCACGATACCTATGACAAACATGAGAATGTGGCCTACTCGGTTGCATTCCGGGTCCTCAGGCAGGTATCTCAGCTACTGGATAGTGATACTATTCGCTCCTTTGCCTACAAGAAATGTCTCCAGGGACTAGAACAATTTAAACTCAGAGAAGACAAAAATGGTGTAGCAACGGCCGGACTGCTTTTTATGGAGAAAAGCTGGGATACCGCCTATCTCTGGGAAAATGCTGAGGCCGCACTGGCATACTTTGAGGCATATATAGACACCAGGAACAAATGGTATTTCGAAGAGGGTATGACAATTCTACAGGCGATTGCCAAACATCATCATGGGGAACACGGTTTTTTAACTGAAGGGGTGGATTGGAATAATCATGTAGGGGCGATACATCATTTTGATGGGGCAGAATACGGAGATATTAAATATACGGAGCCGCTATTAAATAATATGCATATTGTAGAACCCACATTACTGGCGCTCAAACTCCAAAATGCCGTTAGCAAAAAAAATTAAGCCACAGAGGCCTCGGAGAAATGCTCTGAGTATTCCTATAAAAAATTTATTCAAAGATATTACTGGAATATAATTTCCTGTCATCCCGTAGGGATCTTTTAGGGTGTTGGTATGATACTATCACGCAAGAAGATCCTTTCAGGATGAGAAACTAGATTATTTATTCTTCTTATTGAGAGCCTAGGGCTCGCCCTTCGGGCGAGCACTAGGTTCTCTGTGGTTATTTTTTACACTACTAATGTAATGGAGGGATTTAATATGAGAAGATATTTTCAATCTCTTCAGGTATTATGGGTAAATGCCATTCTGTGTTTCATTATTATTGCTGTAATATCAATATTTTTCGCTTGTACTGACCGTGGCTATCGCGATGGCAGGCCGGAAGCAAAGTTACGAATGGAAGCAAGCGACTATGGCATAGTCCTCAAACACGGTGATGGACCGGATAGTTATGACTACTATGGTGCCCGGGATGTGTGGGTGTTTGAGGCCAAGGGTACATACTATATGCATTATGATGCTGCCGGTCCGACAGGTTGGCTGTGTGCCCTGGCAACGAGTTATGATCTTATCCATTGGGAAAAAAAAGGTCCTGTTCTTCAATTGGGAGAACCAGGGGCAGATGATTCAAAAAGTGCCAGTTATGGAACGACCTATTTTGACGGCAACGAATGGCACATGTTTTATCTCGGAACACCAAACACTTCTAAGCCACCAGCCCGGATTCCGGCTTTTCCCTACTTAACAATGAAAGCAAAGAGTAAATCGCCTTCAGGACCATGGGTTAAACAATATGATGTAATCCCATTTCGAACGAAACCGGGAACATTTTATACCGTGACCGCCAGTCCCGGTCAAATCATAAAATATAAAGGGGAATACCTACAATTTTTTAGTGCTGCCGTGGATAATGGAAGTACAAAACGCACCCTTGGCATTGCACGTACGAATAATCTTGAAGGCAACTGGAGTATCGATCCCCAACCGATTGTTTCATTAGAAGAACAGATTGAAAATTCGAGCATTTATTTTGAGGAGACTAACCAGACCTGGTTTCTGTTTACAAACCATATTGGTATTGCAGAATATGAATATACAGATGCTATATGGGTGTATTGGAGTCGTGATCTAAATAAATGGGATCCAAAAAATAAAGCAGTTGTGCTGGATAATAAAAACTGTATATGGTCAAAGCGGGTCATTGGCCTGCCGTCGGTATTAAAAGTCGGTGCGAAGTTGGCTGTTTTTTATGATGGTCTTCAGGGGGAAGGCATAAGACACATGCACAGAGATGTTGGTCTGGCCTGGTTGGATTTGCCACTCATTCAACCTCAAAGGTAATTCAATTAAAAATATTCTAAACCTGGTGCGGGCCCGTGCGGAAACTTGAGACTAATCGACCGATGCCGGCGAAGGTGGAAACATATGATCAGACAACCGTATCGCTTAAAATAAACGGCCAAACGATTCCAAATGGTCAAGAGTTTTGTTTTGGATTTTCTCGTCGACTGGAAGGAACCGATCTGATTATCTGGATGGGGAGAGAATCTATAAAACCTATACAAATAGAATTTTTACCGATGTAAGCGTATGCGATATTTTTCTTGATATGGCATTTAGTCCGATCGATTCACAAAACTTAATTATTATATGTGTCTAAGTAACATAATATTTATAGTTTAGTACGCCATTATAAGGGGCGACTTACTAGTCGCCAGGTGGTAGATCTAAAAATTATGAAGTATGTAGGTTAGATAGTCACTAGAATGCTTTTTGTGGGTGACCTGGCGGAGCAGTGCCTGTAACAGATCATACCATTAATTCAATTGGCTCGTCGGTTAGATTTATTTATATTTATCTGTGACAGTTAATAGGGATATTAACCTCGTAGGATAGGAATATACTCATGAAGCATTCAGGACATAAAGGATATATAAAATCAGACATATGGCGTTTTATTTCATCAAAAATAGCTATGCTTGGCATAGTTATTATGATGTTATGTAGCATAGATTCGGGTGCTCAGACAATCACTTTAAAGACCAAGGATGGATGGCTAATTTATACTCATGGAGGAAAAAGAGGCCATCGCTATGGTCCATCCATTATCATCAATCCTGATAAAAGTATTGATATGTGGTTAGCATCGACCGGTTTTAAGGAACAATGGGATTGGATCCGCCATAAACGTTCAACAGATGGCGGAAAATCGTGGGAGGAGGAAACCGTTGTTTTACAACCGACGCCGAATTCTCCGGATAGGATGTCTGTTTGTGATCCGGGCGTCATAAAATTTGGCGGATATTATTATCTTGGTATGACGGCGGTTTATGACAAGGAAGGAAAAAGGAACTGTATATTTGTTGCCCGGTCAGTTTCTCCAAAAGGTCCATATGAAAAATGGAACGGACGGGATTGGGGAGGGATTCCAAAACCAATTATAGAATTCACCGGATCAAAGGATGCCTGGGGGGCAGGAGAACCCAGTTTTGTTTTAAAAGACGATTCATTATACATATACTATACCTGGTCTGATCTGTCCGAGAATAAGACCGTTATTAATCAAACCCGTATCGCCGTCGCGCCGGCGGATCCTGATAATTGGCCTGCCCGGATAACATTAAGGGGAGTAGCCTACCATCGCGAAAAAGCGGAAGATTCTGCCGATGTCAAATTTATTGACGCTTTTGCGAAATTTATTGCCATAGCTACGGCTGAACGATTTACTCCGTCTGCTTACATTATATATCGGGAATCTCTGGATGGGATACATTTTAGCAAACCACAGAAATTGAGCAATCAAATCCAAATGGGATGTCATAATGCCGGTATTAGCGGAACGGCGATAGGACATATTGATCTGGGAGATAATAATTTCATCGCTTATGCCTATCAAGACGAAAATGGGTCCTGGGGTAAATGGGATACTTATTTGAATCCAATAATGATTGAACAAAATGGGAGAATTTCTCGATGAAAAAAGCTATAACGCGACGTCATTTTATACAGCGAACAGCCGGTGCTGTTACAGGTATCCTGGGTTTTCCCTATGTTATCCCTTCCTCCGTATTAGGCAGGTCCGGTAAAATTGCACCCAGTAACCGGATTACCATGGGATTTATTGGGATGGGAGGGCAGGGAATCGGAAATATGACCGGGAATGACTATTCAAATATACCCGGTGGATTCATGGGGAAACCTGAGGTGCAGGCAATGGCGGTATGCGATGTGGATACAAAACATCGCATAAAGGCCCGCGATATGGTAAATGTCAGATATGGTAATAAAGATTGTGCCGCCTATAATGACTTTCGCGAATTGTTGGCCCGAGAGGATATCGATGCAGTAATGATTGCCACGCCTGATCATTGGCATGCCCTGATTGGCATTGCCGCCACTAAAGCAGGTAAAGACGTTTACAGTGAAAAACCACTGGCCCATAATATTATAGAGGGGCGGGCCATTTGTGATGCCGTTAAAAAATATGGTACAGTTTGGCAGACCGGTACACAACAGCGGTCCTGGCGGGAATTCAGAGTAGCTTCCGAGATGGTTCATAATGGTCGTATTGGTCAGGTTGCGATAGTCAGGGTTAGTCTGCCTGCCGGGGATAGTGTCAATAGAAGAATAGAGCCGGTTCCGGTACCGAAAGGCTTTGATTATGACAGGTGGCTTGGGCCGGCGCCGTGGGCACCTTATTGTGATGGACGATGTTTTGGCAGTTTTCGCCGAAATAGCGATTATTCCAGTGGTCCGATTGCAGATTGGGCCGGCCATCATGTCGACATTGCCCAATGGGGTATGGGCACAGACTATCACTGGCCTGTTGAGGTTGAAGGAAGGGGGGAATTTCTAGACAATGGCTTATATGACAATATGACCACCTTTCATATTGAATGTAAATATGAAGAAGGCTTTACCCTAATTATCGAGGATAGCAAAAATCGTGCCTCCGGCAAAGATGGTAAAAAATTTACAAAAGGTTTCGCCAGTGAAAATATGGGTATCCTATTTGAAGGTTCCGAAGGCTGGATTCAGGTGAATCGAGGCGGTTTAGACGTTTATCCGGAATCGCTTTTAAAACACCCGATCGGTACCAATGAAATTCATCTTTACAGGAGTAAAGACCATAAGCAGAATTTTTTAGACTGTATCCGCAGGCGTTCACAAACCGTGGCTCCGGCAGAAGTTGCTCATCATTCCATAGGTATCGGATACATGGGGATTATCGCCATGCGATTAAAACGAAAACTGAGATGGGACAGGGAGAAAGAACAATTTATTAATGATGAGGAAGCCAATCGCATTCTTTACCGGGATATGCGCAGTCCCTGGCATCTTTGAAGCTTGAAAATAAGTATATCAAGTAGATCTAATACATAAAAAAAGGTATTGTTAAAGGTTTAATGAAATACTAAAAATTTACGAAGTCATTAGTACTTAGAGCGTCATGCTAATTCCCCCTTAGAAAGGGGGTTAGGGGGATGTTCGAACTTGAGGAGCTAGAAAACAAAACACCCCCCTCAATCCCCCCTTAATAGGGGGGAAGGATCCGATT
>CAZBBC010000100.1:0-17841 GCA_964489835.1 uncultured Calditrichota bacterium | reverse complement strand
GTGTTGGCGGATGGAATTGTCCAAAAGTTGCTTCTATGGCTTTTGTACTTTCTACGACAGAAGGTGCATATGGGCCGCTTGAATTGCCAATTCCAAATGATTTCCAGGATATCTATGCAACGGCGCGTTCTCATCAGGATGGGACATTTGCACAACCTGAAGGCTGGGAAGGCCCTTTGTATGACGCACGATATGGCGACCCGTACTCCCAGGGTTGGTTACCAAGTGACTGCAAACACCAGCAACTTGACCTGGGGACAAGCGAATGGATGGATAATGGGGCCGATTCTATTCAAGCCTTCGGATGCTATGCTCCCGGAAAACCGGCATTGTCTCCGGAGTTTATGTCTGTTACGAAAGAGGATAGTATCGCTTCTTTGCGTGTCGATTACCGGGTGTATACACTTCCGACTTGGCAATCACTTACAGAATGTGCCGATTTAAACACGTATAATGGGCAAATGAAGGAAGAAGCTCGTGCTCATCACAACCTTCGACAAGCTTTTATGGCACCCTTTGATGACGCGGACGATGAGTGGGAAGGCTATACTATTACCTGGATGGCAAAAGCGATGGATCTACCGGGGAACATTGGTATGCGTGTAAAAGCTTACGCGGGCGCCAATGCCGGTGAAGTGGTAGAAACCAGCATTCTCAGTGGTTTTGAAGCGCGATATGGTTGTGTCGATCCGGACGATGATATTTTTGGGCCGGACAATCTCGTTGTTCGATCTGGGCCTGATCCGGATACAGGACACGATTATTTTAAAACATTCTCAGCCGAGGACGGCAGTGAAAAGTGGCACATTTACCGGATTGCCGTTGAAGTTGGCCCAACACCTGCTGAATCATTTTGCCGCATTTATTTGGATGAAAATCCGGACCCGGTTATTACGACCGCCGAAGCAAAGCCTGATGATGGAAGCAATTATATTTGGTGGGGTGTTGGCGGATGGAATTGTCCAAAAGTTGCTTCTATGGCTTTTGTACTTTCTACAACAGAAGGCGCTTATGGGCCGCTTGAGCAACCGCTGCCAGCGGACTATATAAGCATTTTCAATAAAGCCAGAGAAAATTGGGTCAGCTCCATAAAATATGACATCCAAAAGGAAGAAGGAGCACTGCCTCAAAAGTTTGCTTTGGATCAAAACTATCCTAACCCGTTTAATCCAACCACATCGATTCGTTATCAGCTCAAAAAGGCCACAAGAGTTTTCCTATCCATTTTCAACGTAAATGGCCAGTTCATTACCAAACTTGTTAATGAAAAACAAAAAGCCGGCACCTATAAAGTACAATGGGATGGCAGGGATCTGTATGGTAATAAAATGGCAAGTGGCATATATTTTTACATGCTTAAGACTAGTGATTTTTCCGAAACCAGGAAAATGACTCTCATCAAATAACTCTACCGATCTCCCAAAAGAATAAACCTTTTGGGAGATCTCTTTTTTATATGCAATCGTTGTAGTTGGAGATGTTTAAAATATTAGATAAAAAAATAATCGACTCTTGCTGTTAAGGGGGTGAGGATAAATAAATTGGTGATCTGAAGTTTTATTACCATTAAAGAACAATCGCTTATATCATTCGAACAATTAACTTGTTTTATCCCACTCCCTAAATTTCAAGTGAACCGTTCTCAACGAATAGCAAATAGCCAATGTTTTTTTATTAAAACTAAGATTTTATTCATTCAATCTTGGGAGATCATTTATGTTTCCTTCAATTTGGTTACGTTGGCTCCTCACCTGCATCATTGTGACATGTTTTTTAACTGTTCCCGTGTGGTCACAACAATCTTTACAAAACGACAGGTGGGGTTTTGGTGTTTTGATTCGATATGATGTTCCCCTATATAACTTTTTCGATCGTTTTGATGGGGGGCCAAAGTTAGGATTAAAATTCAGTTATGTTAAAAACTCAATTACTTACGAAGTGAGCTGTTTTTCCAGCAAATATTCGCAGGGCAAAATCGAAGATGCTGAATTCCAATGGGTATACGATGGTAACTATTATCCGAGTCCGAATGCATCTTCTGAAGTTTCTTTCATCGGTGTGATTGCTAACATGGAAACACCACTCCGCTTTCGTTTGGGACCTCTTACACCGTTTTGGAGTGTTGGCTCGGGTTTTATTTATTATAAACATGAAATTAAAAACATGGTCTTTCCCGGCCAATCAATACCACCATTAGATTTTAATTTCACCTACTCACCGGACCTGGAAGAACGGACTTCATTCAGTGTTAATTTTGGCTTAGGAGTCCTTTATGAAATTAGTCCTCGCCTTAGATTGGCTTTTAATTGCAAATATTATATAATTTTTGGCTATTTACGTCCAATGGAATCGTGGCTGATGGAAAAAGTCTCACCATTACAATCGCTTGACGTCGGGTTGGATTTAACTTATTTCTTTTCACAGTAGAAATTTTACCTGGAGGAAACATGTCATCCAAATTAAAAGGTTTTTTAAGAAAAGTAGGAGTTCTACTGTTTCCATTTGCAATTCTTTTTCTTCTCCCGGATAATGATGCTTTGGGAGCTTCTACCGGTAAGATTGCCGGTGTCGTAAAAGATACTGATGGAAATCCACTGCCCGGCACCGATGTGCTGGTTGTTGGAACTCTGCGTGGCAGTTCAACCGGATTGGACGGTAACTATTTTATTTTAAACATGCAACCCGGGTCATATTCTGTAAGTGCAAGTATGATGGGATATCAAAAAATTGTAAAAACTGATGTGCTGGTACAATCCGGAAGAACGACTCCTGTGGATTTTGTACTAGAAACCACAATTATCGAAGGCGAAGAAATCGTTGTCACTGCCGAACGTCCCATCGTGGAGATTGATCGGACATCCACTCAATATATCATGAATTCAAAAGAACTTGAAAATACACCGGCCATTCAAAGTGTAAGCGGGTTGGCCCGCTACTTGCCAGGTGTGGGCCTGGATGGAGGTAATCATATGGTCATCCGAGGCGGGGATAACACCGATATTGATATGTACTACGATGGGATACCGCTGGATGATTATCGTGATATCAACATCTTTTCGGTAGAAGAAGCGTCCATTACCACAGGTGGTATAGACGCGGAATTTGGGAATGCCCAGGGTGGAATTATAAATGTTGTAACAAAGGAAGGTGATGATAAGTTACACGGTACCATTGAATATGGTGTCTCACCACCTCGACAAGGACATTGGGGTGCTGACTATTGGGATGATGCTTATCACCTGGATGATAACGGAGATTCCCGTTTACATTGGGATGACCCCGCATGGGTAAATGAAGTAGATAGTTTAACCGGCCGTAAAGTCCATGAAAAAATTGATTACACAGATATTTGGAGTCAAAGCATTAAGATTGGATTATCCGGCCCTCTCTTTTTAGAAAAGCTTTATTTTTCTGTTGGAACCCAATTTAGCCAGGGCCCAGGAGGAGCGATGAGTGTTAACAGGTATTCATTGCCTTATACTCAAAACAATTGGAAAGTAACATACAAGGCTCATCCAACATTGACATTTCGAACGGGCGGCTTTTATTCCTGGAGTAAAGGATATAACAGCGGAAGCAATGTGGGTACGGGTGTTGGATTTACCACTGGAGGTCTTTCAGCACAAGATATCGAAGGAACGATACGGGGAATGCGCATTGGCAATTCCGGCCAGTACACCGAGGATAGAAATATATTTCTCCCCATCGGCTATGCTGCGGGTGGTACAAATACATCCGAGGATTATATGCTCTATTTAGCAATGACTCATCTGCTCAGTTCGAGCACATATTATGATTTGAAAGTGTATCGATTCAATTATACTCGTGAAAATCAGAGTGTACCGGACACTGTTATTTCCAATGGACGCACGGACCAGGATGGCTGGTATTTTGTTGAAGGCGGCAAAGGTATCGATTATACGAATGCAAAGAATATCAAAACCGGCGTCAAATTAGATTTAACCAGTCAAATAACAACCAATCACTTAATCAAGGCCGGGGTTGATGTGCAGCTGTATGATAACTGGCAAACATCTTTTACCCATTTCACAACAATTCGTCGTCTCACTCGAATTGCGAAGGACTTTACTTCCGGGGAGGGTGTTACGCCTACAAAGATCGCCGCTTACTTGTCTGACAAAATGGAATTCGGTGGTTTGGTTATAAATATTGGCGGTCGGTTTGATTATTTTGATTGGGGAACGAAATTCCCGGTGACTTACTCACTTTCAAAACTTTTACGTCCATATAATTCATATACACGATTTCGCGATTTGCCGGAAGAATTGTGGTACAAACCAGAACCTTTAAAGGCGTTGAGTCCGCGATTGGGTTTGTCTCATCCGATTTCTGAAAAAGCAACGGTCCACTTTTTTTATGGGCATGTGTACCAATTACCAAGCTTCTGGGATATGTATGGAGAAGAATGGTATGCATCGAATGCCAAGAATCCTGACATTGATATAAATAAAAATGGTGTTATCGATGAAGCAGAAATATATAACCGTTTAAATGATAAAAGTAATCAGTCGCATTTTGGCAATCCTACGATGGACTACGAAAAAACAACCAGTTTCGAAATGGGAGTGGACTGGAATTTTTACGAGGATTATATCCTGACAATGACCACCTATTATAAAAGTGCTCAGAACCAGGTAAAAGGTGGCAGTATTCATCAATTTTGGGACCCGAACCGAACATCACCTGCTCCATACATTAACATCAGAAATAACACCCAGTATGAAGATGCCAAAGGGTTTGAATTTCTCATTAAAAAACGATTTAGCCAGTTTTTTTCGTTCCAGGTTTCCTTAAACGTGGCATGGGCCACTGAAGGTTGGTCCGGCGAACGTATACGTACCTATGTCCCGGACGGCAGGTGGGTTGAAAAATACTATTTTGAAACATATAACTGGGACAGCAATGGCGACGGAGAAGAAAATGAACTAGATTCCGGTGCTGAAGTACCTGAACCTTTGAGAGAGATCCTGATGACCAAACGGATGGAGGATGCAGATGCGTATATCGCGCAACTACGGGAGCAGGGTGTTACTCTCAAAGAGGTTGAGGGCATAGAAGGGCTTTATTACATAAGTACGCATTATTCTTCTGTTGGTCATCCTCGCGATAACATTTCACGACGTACAAGCCTTGGACTCATAATGTATCTCGATCTTCCCGATAATTTCGGACCAACCATTTTCGGAATAAAACCTCTCGCTAACATTCATGCAAATATGGTTTATCGCTATCATGAGGGACTTCCTTATCAATACCAGAGCTTAGATGGAAAAGCCTTGTGGCGCAGCGCCCCTCTCAGCAGCAGCGTCAATTTAAGGCTCGAAAAAAGTTTTCGATTCGCAGGCTTTAAAAACACCGTATTTTTATATATCAGCAACCTGTTTAATAACAAAGAAATCAGCAACAACTCTAATTTTGGGTCCATTGTCAGTCTTCGGGATTACGTTACTTATGGACTGGAGGGATACTCTCCTTTATATGATTATGCATTTGACTATCGAGGTAAAACGGATGGCGGTATTTACCTCGATGCGCCTAGAAGTTTTAGTTTTGGTTTAAGAATAAGTTTTTAGGGAACGGGATGGAATAGACATTTAAATCGTAGTAATCCTGTAAATATTATGAGTTATAAAATTTAAATGGCTGACTTATTTTATCTCATTTCGTAGCCAACCACCTGTATTATTGGAGGTTTCACTATGATAACAAGCAATAAGAGCAAATGGTTATTTTTATTTCTTACCGCCATGATTCTTTATGTAAATGCCTATGCCCAATGGGATGCGTCTACGCCCCGCTATTTAACCCGTAGTAAATTGTGGACAACCTATAGAATGACCGGCCTGCAAGGGCAGCAAGCTGTTGCCAGCGCAGGGGCCAATGACCAGGCTGGACTCAGTTATCCCGGCAGCAGCATTCGGGCTGGTGAATATATAGCGTATTGGAATGCAGCTCTTGTTGGTCTGCCACCTGGTGGAGCAGGAGCGGGTGCAATGTCGCCAAATGCCGCCCGATATGAGAATTCCCATGGAGAAGGGACATATCTTTTAGCAAAAGCAAATGGAGAAAAATTTATTTCCTATTCAGGTCCGCGAAGTGTGTCAACTGACGTCGTCAAAGTGGGATATGATACATGGTCAGGACCGGAAGCGGATTTAGGTGTTGATGACGCCAAATCGACCTATTGGCCGGCTTCGCCGCCATTTGATCCGGAAGAGCCTATTGAAATACATAATTACCAATATGGTAAATACATTGGACGAGATAACGAAGCGGAAGAGATCATAATCGTTCGCTGGACGACGGGGATGGGGATTACAGCCACCAAAAAAGCAAAGGCCTGGAGTTATCAGAAATACGATGATTTTATCATTGTAGAGAACGTTTTCGAATATACCGGCGACTCTAATGGAGATGGTCTGCTGGACTCGAGTGATGTATTTGGCAGCAATCTGCCAGTTTTAACAGACGTCTATTTTTCCTTCGCCAATATGTTTTCCGCTTCACTGGCGGGCGAAACCTGGGGCGATGATATTATCGGTTCATGGGGAAGTTGGCGAAATAATGGCCCATTCGCCCGGGATGAACGATACAAATACAGCGGCTCCCCGGGCTACCAGGCAATAATTCCCGAAGATACCCCGGATTACATCGACAAAAAAATGAGTTATAATTCTGATGGAGATTGTCCTATAAATGATTACAATGATACCGGCGAACCTTATGTTGACAAATATGTCCAACGCAACACGGGTAATGAACAACAAGGACAGGCCGAAACACAATTACTCGCTTTTGCATTTATCGGCATGGCTCCTCTTGATTACGATCCCACAGATGGATATGCCAACGATACTGAAACCTATGTCGCTGCGGAAATAGCCGATCAACCGTCGCGTTGCAAATGGTGGCCTCTGTATACTTTGGATGACAAACCGCTGGAACCCAATCTACTTTCTTTTACCAAAGATGAAATATATGATATGTTGACCGCAGATGATCCTGGGAATGACAATCCCGCAATACATAGCGATCCTCCAAAACCGGGCGCGCTGACTTTGGTAGGTACTAATACTCATTTTCAAATTTATGGTCCTTACACATTGAATCCTGGTGATAAAGTAAAAATCGTGATGGCTTATGTGGGTGGTTCCGGCGCCGATTATTTGGCCAATCAAGGTGAATATGATCCCAAACTGGCGCCCGAGAATGCCTGGGCACGTTCGCTTCGGCCGGGTAAAATGAAAGAGGTCGACTATGGCGAAAAATCATTGTTTTATAATTTATCACTGGCCCAGGAAATTTATGATTTGGAGTACGATGTTCCTGATCCGCCGCCGGACGTTTTGATTGAAAACGTAATTCCCAATACAAAAGCACATTTACAGGTTTTTTGGTCGGATGATGCGTTGGAATCTGAGGATCCCGATTATAGCGGAGAAGAAGCCAAGGATGTAGCCGGATTTCGAGTTTATAAGTTGCTTGTGGGTGGCGCATCAGAAAAAGCCGATCCAGCCGAGCCGCGGAATGACGATAAACTCACCCCGAATTGGCATAATGGACCTTACAAGTTAATGGATGAAATCAAAAAAGGACAGCTCAATAGTGATTTAGGGCTGATCAACTATGACCCTGAAAGACAACGCTATACTTTTACTGACACGGAGACCCGGCCGGGTGCATTTCTGTATTTTTACAGCGTACGTACATTTGATACAGGTCATGCGGACTGGAACGGTACCGGGCAAGCGGTTCCGTCGCTGGAAAGCGGCTTATCCGCACCGGAACAAAAAATGTTGATCGGTAAAGAAGCCTACAGCCTGGCCAGTGCCAAATCCGATAATATGGAGCAAAAGATTCGGGTAGTGCCGAACCCTTACAAAAACGATGGTATCCATGAGTATACATTGGACAACGCCATCAAGTTTTTCAACATACCGCAAAGGTGTAAAATCAGTATTTATTCGGTTAGCGGTGAGCTCGTTGCCCAGGTTCGCCATAATGAAGCTTCACCGCTTGGCGAGTGGGATCAACAAACAGTTAAATTTGCCGGCGATGTCGCACCCGGAATCTATTTTTGGGTTGTGGAATCGGAAATCGATGGTGCATTCAGTTATATCTCGACTACGGGAGATACCCTGCCGCCGGTTAAAGTAAACAGTAAAGGTGATGTACAAAAAGGAACGTTGCTCATTATCCGGTAATATGGATAAAACATAACTCCAATATTTTTATGAGGAGATTTTCGATGAATGGGAAATACTTTTTAGCCGTTTTAATCATGCTTTATTTAGTATGGACTTGTCCGGTCTGGGGACAGGCCGATCAGGAATTCGCAGACTTTAACCGTGCCGGCAAGACTATCTATAATTTCCTGAGAGTCGAACAAGGCGCGCGACCGGTTGCCATGGGCGGCGCTTATACTGCTGTTGCAGATGATATTAACAGTATATTCTATAATCCGGCAGGCCTTACCAGCATTCAGTCAATGGAATATGTGTTTTCCTACACAGACTGGCTTGTCGACTCGAAATTCTTTTCCGGTGCCATTGGATACACCACAGGTGTTGGAACGTTTGGCGTGAGTATTGTTCATTTTAGCATTAATGAATTTGAAGAAACCTTACCGTTACAGCCTGGAGGCACCGGCAGAATGGTTGGTGCCGGCAACCTGGCACTGGGTTTGGCCTTTGCCAGAGAAATAACCAATCAATTATCACTGGGTGTGCACGTTCGCTATATTCAGGAAACATTAGATCAGGATACACGCACAACAATAGCCTTTGATGTAGCTACATTCTACAATACCGGTTTTCGGAATTTGAAGCTGGGTGTTGCCTTGCGTAATCTTGGTCCGGATCAGTCCGTGAGCAAAACCACTCTCTCCGAATCATTTCCGATGCCGATTGATTTTAATGTGACGCTGTCATCTGAAATACTTGGCAGCAGAGAGGGACCTTATTCCCTTTGTCTCGCATTTGAAAACGGATTTACTATTGACCTCGGAGATCGTTATCGTGTTGGCGCAGAATTATGGTTGATGGATCTTATTGCCTTTAGAGGAGGATATCGGTTCAACTATAGCAATGAGGATTATTCATTTGGTGTTGGATTCTCCCCTGTTTTTCAGGGACAACGGTTTAATATTGATATAGCCTATACACATTTTCAAGATTATTTTGATGCACCGTTACGAATTTCAATTGGTGGGATATTGTGAGGATTTGATAGAGGCGCACCCCTTTCTCTTTCCGGATATTCGCATTCAAGAAAGCATTACTTCTTATTACGCTTTTAACCAATGCAAGGATGAGCCTTATACTGATCCATGAGCTGTACCTGGGTAACAACCGACAATGGGATTACAGGCTCAGTTCTCCAGTATCCTCTGGAAAACTGAAATAATTTCAATGAATATAAAATTCCTGATCCCGACAAAACTGATGTAACTTAACCTATCGACTGGCACAAAATCCGTACTCGCGTAGATCAACAGAAGAAAAACGACGATCTTGTCTGCGGTGGGCTCCCTCATGGTCACACATATCTGCACATGCCGACGATTTGGTCGACGGCGGGGTTGAGGTGATTAATCTCCAGGACCTGGTAAATGGCAAGAGGGATATGGAGCGTTCTCCCACTCACATTCACAGATAGATTCAGTTGTAAAATATATACAGAGCCAGGAACAACATCATAAGCGGAAATCGTTACAAGAAGAATATAGGGAGTTGTTGAGGCGTTTTCACATACTTTATAATGAGAGATATATTTTAAAAGATGTAGAGTAGATATTGCGTCCCTAACGGGACTAGGCTTTTCTTAGGGTATGATTTTGCTATAAATATGATGTCCCTACGGGACATAAATGTGTACATATTGTGTTTAACAATAAAAACTATTAGTAAAATCAGTACTAACTAAAATTTTAAACCGGACACTCATGAGATTAAGTAAAACATAATAATAATTATAACTACCAGGATATTTAAATTTGGAGGTGTGAATCGATGAATAAGGACTGCAAAACGAAATACTTGGTGGTTTTATTGCTTTTTGCTTTGCAAATTTTTTACACATCGGATTATTTACAAGCGGAAAAGAACACGGACACTGCCAAAATAGCATTTAATTCCCTGACTTTTGATGCCGGGCTGGTTAAACCTGGTGATAAAGTACAGGGTGTATTTATCATGAAAAATCTCGGGGATTCTGATCTTGTTATTAAAAGCGTTTCCCCAACATGAGGATGTACCGTGGCCGAGTATGATAAGGTCATCCCGCCTGGTCAGTCGGGAAAGGTTTTCGCAACTTTAAATACAAAAAAATATAGTGGACAATTAAATAAATCTATCGTGGTATCGACCAATGATCCGTCTCAAGAACAAGTAACGCTTTATATGAGATGTAGTGTTTTAGGAGTAAAGGTTTTGCCTGTCGCCCGGGCTTATTTTTACAAAATGTTGGGAGAAAGTCAAACTAAAGAATTAGAGATTGCAACAATCGGGGAAGGCCCGATAACCATTTATACCAGGCCAAGTAATCCTAACCTTGTAGTCAATCTGGAAAAGTTAGTAAATGCCGCTAAACCGGTAAATGAATCTGAATATTGGAAACAATACAAGCTATCCATAACCATTCCTGAAAATTTCCCGGAAGGTAGATTCTCTGAAAATGTTACTTTAGTAACAGATAGTGAATACCATTCGACTATTAAAATACCTGCGGAAGGTGAGGTTACTCCTACTGTTGTGGTATCACCAAGTAGTGTACGAATGCGAATCGCACAAGGCGGGAACTTTGCTGAAAAAAATATTAAAGTAACAAGAAAACATGGGAATGGATTTAAAATTTCTAAAGTTATTACTGATCCTAAAACGTTGAAATCACAACTTTCGGAAATACAAAAAGGAAAGCAATATAGCATAACATTAACGTGGACCGATGTCACATCCAAAGGTCAATATGACGGCAGGGTGATCATTCATACCAATGATCAGTTAAAATCAGTAATATCCGTGCCGGTTCACGTTACGATAGAGTGACTCAAATAATTATCAATATGTTCTTTAAGGTGAGGAGAAAAAATGTTTCCCCCATTGAAAATGGTATTCATCATCCTGCTCTTAATATTTTCCGGTATCCATTGTTCAGATAATAATGAATTAACCAATCTGGAATATGAGTTTATCGAAGCTTTAATCTCAAATTTTCAGATGGTTGCTGAAACGTATGCAGAAAGTCCGGATATTTACGATGCCCAGTATCTGCCCAGACACATAGCCCATCTCCAGGCTTCTATCCTGGAATCTTTCGTATATGCCATGGTTATTGATCACAATGGTACAATTATCGCCTATGGTAAATCAAATAATGACCAAATTCTTTCCAGCGATGATGCAATAACTAAACAGGCGATGGCCTATCGTGATCACCTCAGACCGTTAGTACAATATTTAACTTTAAATGATGGCCGAAGGGCCATGGACGTCTCTCTCCCCCTTCTGGGAGTATCCGATCCTCCTGAATTCTACGGAGTTGTCCGGTTAGCGATATTAAGGAAAAAATAGTATAGGATATTGCTAAAAATTGTCTCCGAAATACTCTACATTTACAATTGCAAGCATTAGCATTAGCACGGTACCGGGGCGAAAAGCAATCTAAACAAATAATATGGGGTTAAAGATATAATCAGTAATTATAAATCAAATGAAGATAAATGAATATTCCAAAGAGAATATAATCATCCTCGCAATTTCCGTGAATATACTGGGAGATTCACAGGCCTCCTTTTTACACGAGAAAGTGAAAGATCTTATTTCACGGGATAAAAGTACAATTATCCTTGATCTTAAAGAGGTAAGGTCAATAAATAGTATCGGATTGGGAATATTGATGGCCTGCTGGAGTTCCCTGAATAAAGAGGGCGGTGATTTGATTTTATCGAACGTTAGTGATAAAATTAATGACATACTCCTATTGACGGATCTTGATCAATTTTTTAAAAAATACGAAAACACAAAAAAGGCGATTGCCAGTATGTCATTAGATGAATAAAAACCACACAAAAGAATATGAGCAAATATGTTTTTGGCCATATTTAAAAAACATATTGAATATATTCTAAACCTGATCTATTCATAAACCACAGAGCACACCCGTCTGAGCCGGGCAGGCACAGTTAAATTTTTGTATTTATTTTACTTAAGGTAGAATAAATAAGTTGATTTGATAATAATTAGATAAAATGTTATGATTCTTATAACTAATTGTTTTTATTTAATATAATTATACTATGAGTCCTCTGTGGCGAATTATTCAGACTAATATCTGCAATGATTTTATTCTCTTTTGCCCCCATTTTTATTATATTTTCAGCAAATGTATCGGTTTTACCCACAGATTACACTTACAGGGGAAATTCTATCTGTTAAAAGGAATCAGATCAATTGCCGGAAAAAAATTTAGAAAAATTAAGAAAATCGGATCCTGAAGATGAAGAATCTCTATTTACTGGTTTGACCGTTGCGGAATGGTTTGAAATAGGCGAGAATATAGAGGATAACAATCTAAGGGTTGATTATTATACAAAACTGATAAAAATAGATTCAAAATTAACGGATGCCTATTTTTATCGGGCCATTGCTTATCGTCACCAAAATAAATACGAGGAGGCTGTGAGGGACTTTACAAAAGTCATTGCGCTGAATCCTGATTCCAAGGAAGCCTACTATAACCGTGGTTATACATATTTATTAGAGATTGATAAAAATATGGAGGCGATCGGCGATTTTTCCAAGGCGATTGAACTCGATCCTCAATATGTGGAACCTTATGTTTATCGTGGTTATGCTTTTTTAGTTGAAACAGATAAAAATGAAGAAGCCATTGATGATTTCTCCAAAGCATTAGAGCTGAATCCTGATTATGTTCCCGGTTACAATTATCGGGGGCGTACCTATTATGATCTGGGTAAATATAAGGAAGCAATCGAAGATTTTAATAAGGTGCTTGAACTTGAACCCGGAAATTTTAATGTCTATAATAATCGTGGTCTTGCCTATGGTGATTTGGAAAATTTTCAACAAGCTATTTATGATTTTAATAAAGTGATTGAAATTAATCCGGACTATGGACCCGCTTATAAAAATCGGGGGATTGCTTTCAGGATGCTCGAAAACAATCAAGCAGCGGTGGATGATTTTAATAATTATTTAAGAATCAATGAAAACTTTAATAGTGATGCTGAAGTGATTAGACACTGGATTAGAGAAATGGGCTATTCACCGCATTACTAATCACGAAAAGAATGAATTCAAGGAAGAGAATATTAACCGCGTTGGATCACAAAGAGCCAGATCGTATACCGCTTGATTTGGCTTCCACTCAGGTAACTGGCATTTCTGTATTAGCCTATCAGAACCTTCGCGAATATTTGGGATTATCCGAAACTTCTCCCATCATACCTGATCGTATACAGCAAATTTGTCTCCCCGATGATGATATTGTATTAAAGTTTGGAGTCGATGTTAAAGGTCTTTGGCCTCTGATGAATTCAAATGATTTTACCGACCAGGATGATGGCACATATTTCCAGCATGTTGATGAATGGGGTCTTGGTTATCGTTTAAATAAGGTTGATGGTTTGTGGTATGATCTTCATATAAGCCCGATGCAATCAGAAACAATATCTCCACAGTTTCTGGATAATTATTCCTGGCCGGACGGTGGTGCGAGACGAAGAATTGAAGGTTTAAGAGAACAGGCGATCGGCTATCAGGAGAAAGGGTACCCGGTGTTTTTAAAAAGTGTATGCGCCGGTTTGCTGGAAATGGCCAGCCGTTTGCGTGGAATGGAAAATTTTTTTCTCGATCTGTTAACCGATAAGCAGAATGCGGGCCTTCTTCTAGATAAAATATTAAAAGTAAAAATTGATTATTGGGAGACTGCTCTCAATCAGTTAGGCGATGTTGTCGATATTATAGCAGAAGCTGACGATTTTGGCACTCAGACATCACAATTAATTTCTCATGAGGTATTCAGAGAAATCATAAAACCCCGGCAGGTTGAACTCATTTCTTTCATGAAAAAAAAGGCTCCGGAGGCGAAGATTTTTTTCCATTCCTGTGGAAATATTCGACCGATTCTCCCGGATTTTATCGAAATGGGTATCGATATCATCAATCCTGTTCATATTCGTGCGGAAGGAATGGGGCCGGATTTGCTCAAAAAAGACTTTGGCCGTGATGTGGTTTTTTGGGGAGGCGGTATTGATACCCAGGAAACATTACCCCATGGTACACCGCTGCAAGTAAGGGACGAAGTAAAGCGGAATATCGATTGGTTTGCCCCGGGAGGCGGATTTGTTTTTAATACGATTCATAATATTCAAGCAGATGTACCTCCGGAAAATATCGTGACAATGTATGAAACGGTTCTTGAATATGGTCAATATTAGTATCATAAAAGATTTCATTTAATATTAGCTCATCGTTTATATATCGTAGAGACGTTGCATGCAACGTCTCTACTAGTATATGTGGATTAATACTTTAAAGATAGAGACGTTACATGTAACGTCTCTACTGTGTATCTATGGTTCATCAAATATGATTAATACCCGACCTTTGATCAAAAACTACCAGTGGCTCATTCTTGCATTACTGTTTGCGGGAACGACAATCAACTATTTTGACCGGATAGTGCTCTCAATTCTTTTACCGGAAATTGAAAAAGAAATCACGATCAGCCCTGTGTTTTATGGTTTTATTCTCGGTTCTTTTCAATTCACATACATGATTGGGTTGCTGGGCATGGGCTCTGTGATCGACAGACTGGGTACGAAACGGGGTTACCTGTTTTCTATGGTATTATGGTCATTTTCCGGTGCCCTTCATGGTCTATGTAGTACGGGATTTTGTTTGGCTGCCTGGCGCGCAGTCTTTGGATTATCCGCATCCGGAAATTTTCCGGCCGCGATAAAATCGGTTTCAGAATGGTTTAAGATAGAAAGCCGGGCATTTGCCACAGCACTTTTTAATAGTGGGGCAAGTATCTCATCAATTATTGGTGCACCGCTGATCGTGGCCGTTATGGTAAGCGTTGGATGGCGTTGGACATTCGTAGCCTTCGGTTCTCTGGGGATTGTCTTAGCCCTGGTCTGGCAATTGTTTTATAAAAAACCGCCGGAAGATCAGAATGAGACAAAGGTATCAAACAAACAATGGTCCGATCTGATCCAAAACCGGCAGACTATCGGTATCATGATAGGCAAATTTCTCACTGATCCTGTATGGTGGTTTTATCTCTTTTGGATGCCGACCTATTTGAACACCGAGCGTGGTTTTGATTTAAAAGAAATAGCTCTGGCCATTCCGGCTATTTATATTATAGCAACTCTCATGGGTTTTGCAGGTGGCTGGTTTCCGGGATATTTTATGCGGCATGGATGGTCTGTCGAAAGGGCACGTAAGACGACAATGCTGGCAAGCGCCTCGTTATTACCGTTTTCTGTATTTGCCGTTTTTGCACAGAGTCCTTTGACGACCATTTTACTTGTCGGTTTGGCCTGTGGGGCACATAACAGCTGGTCTGCCAATATTTTTACAATGTGTAGCGACTGTTTCCGATCGGAGGATGTGGGTTCGGTCACCGGTATGGCAGGATTTGCCGGCGGGCTTGGGGGTGTCCTGTTGTCGGCCTTGATCCCCGGATTTGTCGTCCAGTATTTTGGTTATGCACCTGTTTTTATATTGATGGGGATTTTACATCCCCTGGCCTATATCTTTATTAAATATTGGGTTTTATATAAATGATAAAATTATTTACCCACCCCGTCTTTCCCCGACCGAGTCGGGGGTCGACACCCCTCCCTGTCCGGCTTTGCCGGACAGGGATAGGCTAGTGGAGGGTCAGAATTTAATTCTTTTTGTAGCCTCGTGCTGCGCTATGAAATTACCATTATAAAGGAGAATAATCGTGGGTGAAATGAAAAGAAGAACGTTTGTAAAAAAGACGGCCATGGCCGCAACCGCTGGTCCTTTGTTATGGGGAACATCCGAATCCTGGGCAGGAGCCAATGACCGGATCAATGTCGCCGTTATTGGAATTCGTGGTCAGGGTAAAAGTCACATTCACGCTTATCAACAACTGGAAAATGTAAATGTGGCGGCATTGTGTGATGTGGATGAAAATCTTTATCCTGAACGTGTACAAGAATATTTTGTTGATAAGGGCCTACCTAAACCTAAATTGTATTACGATATTCGGGAATTATTGGAAAATAAGGATATCGATGCAGTATCAATCGTTACTCCTAATCATTGGCATACACTTGCCGCTATTTGGTCCATGCAAGCAGGAAAACATGTTTCTGTGGAAAAACCATGCTGTCATAATTTCTTTGAAGGCCAGCAACTGGTAAAAGCAGCAAAAAAATACGGAGTTGTTGTACAGGATGGAGCAGAACAACGCAGCAATCCCTGTGCTCAGAGTATGGCAGAATTTTTGCATAGCGGAAAACTGGGTGAGGTATACTTGTCCAAAGGTTTATGTTATAAATGGCGCGATACAATCGGTAAAACACCGGAAGAACCGGTCCCGCCAGGCGTACACTACGATCTCTGGCAGGGTCCGGCCGCGAAACGCCCGTTTACGCAAAACCGGTTCCACTATAAATGGCACTGGAACTGGGAGTATGGTAATGGTGATATTGGAAACCAGGGTGTACACGAGATGGATATCGCCCGCTGGGGACTGGGCGTAAAACTTCCGACTAAAGTAAGTGCTGTCGGTGGGCATTTAATGTTTGATGACGATCAGAATACGCCAAACTTACTGATGGCCCTCTTCGAATTTCCTAATAAAAAAGGCGGTGGTGATAAAAAGAAAATCATGCAGTTTGAAGTTCGCCACTGGATCTGCAACAATGAAGGCGGTTTTAGTCCCGGATTCAAAGTCAAGGACAAAGGCGGCTATATGGTCAGTAATGTCAATGTTATTGGTAATCTGTTTTATGGCTCCGAAGGATATATGGAAAAATCCACCAGTGAGTGGAAAACCTTTATGGGTAAACATCGTGATCCTGGGCCCACCGGCGGTGGTTTTGGGAATCATTATCAAAATTATATCGATGCTATCCGGGCCAATGATCCAACTATTTTATCAATCTCCATCGAGGAAGGATTCTATTCCTGTGCGAATATTCACCTGGCCAATATTTCCTATCGGCTAGGGCGAACGATAAACTTTGATCCGGAAAAACAGGTCATTATTGGTGACGAAGAGGCAAGTAAAATGCTAACAAGAGAATATCGCGAACCGTTTGTAGTACCTGAAATAAAAATGTAAGGTGGAAGATTTTCTATACAATTAATTAGCTTGATCTATTCATACCGCAGCCGATGGCTGCAAACAAAGAAAAAATAGTCCACGGATTCCACGGATTAACACGGATTTTATTTAAAATTATTATTGTTTTAGTTTTAATCCGCGCAAATCAGTGTCAGTCAATCACTTGATCCAGTCTTAGACGGAAGCCTGCCTGCCCGGCTATGACGGGATCCGGCTTAGAAGGATAATCCAAGGACAAAAAAAAATAATCTGTTACAATTTCACTGTGTTGACGTAACTTATTTAAAAATAAATCGTTGCGTTCGCCGGTAGGCAAATCCCCGCCAAAGGGCGGGCAGGCTGCCCACTGGCGTGATCGCTGTACCGTTGTGAAAGATGAATTATCCAGGTTAGTTACAATATATGAGAGTTTGTGTATAATTTTTATACATTGATAGGAGAAATCATTGCCTGACAGGATGATTACGA
>CAZBBC010000099.1:0-17856 GCA_964489835.1 uncultured Calditrichota bacterium | reverse complement strand
AGGGAGAAGCGTTCCGGAAAGTCGGCGATATGCCGCACAACTGGGCCAGTGCCGAGTTTATCCGTTTGGCCGTTCACCTGTTGGCGCTGGACCGCGGCAATGAATTACATCTTTTCGAGGGCCTGCCGATGGCCTGGACCAAACCGGGGATGGTCACCAGACTTAGCGGCATCAACACCCCGTTCGGCCCCTTGACCCTTGAATTAACAATCGCTCCCGACGGTAAGACAGCCGGGCTTTCTGTCGCAGCACTCGAAGCCGCCACCTGCAAGCGGATCATCGTCCATCTGGGTGGTTGGGCCAGTGTAGATAAAACCGCAGTGATTGAACTCGACCCGCAACAAGCGCAGCAACAGCAGATTCCAGTCAATCCACACCAACCCTGAACTTCAGATTCATGCCATAAAGCTAAACCAAGCCTCTATTTCATGTCCGGGGCTATATAAAGACATCTATAAAACCAAATCCCAAACACCAAATCCCAAATTCCAAATAATGACCAAATCTCAATTACCAAATAATAATATACATATATTCAGCCTATTGGTATTAGATTTGTTTAGAATTTGGATATTCGTATTTATTTGTTATTTGGTGCTTGTTATTTGGAATTTATAGTCAGGTCCTCCCGAAAAATGTGGGATCGTTTGCCGGATGGAAACCTCTTGAAATATTCTTAATTAAGACTGAATAAAAAAATAGTTGTGGAATTCGTTTTAAAATGTATATAAATTCTCGGAATTTTTAAAACGAAATAATAAGCTGACAATACGTGCAATGAAATTATTGCAGACAAAAAAAAGTGAATATGTGAAGCGGCAATGCATTGAATTAATTCCGTTTTGCTGGCCATAGTTTATTAAGAAAGGACCCATGAGAATGGATGATGATATGTCGTTTGTGGATAATGATGAACCTCCGAGTAGAAAGGCCCATCATTCAATAGTTGCGGAAGAAAGTATATATTCAAAAAGAAGGCAAAACAGTCCCGCCTTATCAATACCTCATTTTACACCTGCTGATTTAAATTTAAACATCATCGATAGAACACCTTTGCCTAAAATAAAAGTTCAAAGCAAAGAGATCAGAATCAGACAAGGGAAACACCCATCATTTATTGTCGGAAATAAAACACAGGAATTCCGCAACCAATTTTTTGCGGAAGCGACGGATGATGATTGGAATGACTGGCGCTGGCAGATACGTAACCGTATAAAAGACCTTTCGTCTTTGCAGCGTATCGTCAATTTGTCCGTTGATGAACAGGCGGCTATCGCCCGGCATCAGGGGCCGCTGCCCGTCAGTATCACGCCTTATTATGCCGGCTTGCTCGATCGGGACGACCCGTTACAGCCTCTGCGCCGGACTGTAATTAAAGTGCGTGATGAATATATTATTGCACCGGGCGAAGAAGCGGATCCTTTAAATGAAGATGCTGATTCGCCGGTGCCCGGATTAATACATCGTTATCCGGATCGTGTACTTTTTCTGACGACCGGTTTTTGTTCGGTTTATTGTCGTTATTGCACACGCTCACGCATGGTGGGTAATGCCGGCGGCGAATTTCATTTTAACATCGAGCAGATGCAGACAGCCGTTAATTATATCCGCGATCATCAGGAAATCCGTGATGTGCTGCTTTCCGGTGGTGATCCGCTAACTCTGGCCAATTCGAGACTCGAATGGCTTTTGGAACAGCTTCATGCGATCCCGCATGTTGAAATACTGCGCATCGGAACAAAAATCCCGGCTGTGTTACCGCAGCGCATTACGCCTGCATTGGTTAATATGTTGCAAAAATTTCATCCGCTGTGGATGAGTATTCATTTTACCCATCCCGATGAGCTTACGCCGGAAGTGGCCCAGGCCTGTACCAGGCTGGCCGATGCCGGTATCCCGTTGGGCAGCCAGACGGTTTTGCTGAAAGGGATAAATGATACTGTCGATACCCTGAAAAAGCTTTATCAGGGTTTACTGAAAATCCGTGTTCGCCCCTATTACCTTTATCAATGCGATCCGGTGCATGGCTCCTCCCATTTTCGCACCTCCGTTTCAAAAGGCCTGGAGATGATTGCCGGACTGCGCGGTAAGACCACAGGCTATGCCGTACCGACCTATGTCGTGGACACTCCCGGAGGAGGCGGAAAAATTCCGCTGATTCCGGATTATTTAGTCGGCAGAGAAAATGGCGATCTGCTGCTGCGCAATTACGAAGGTAAAGTGTTCCGCTATCCGGACCCGGTTGCAGATGGTGATATCGATTTGGTACCTGTCAAATGCAATGACGGGAGGATTGATTAATGATTATCGGTTTGACTTATGATCTGCGCCAGGATTATCTTGACCTTGGCTACAGTGAAGAAGAAACAGCCGAGTTCGACCGGGTTGATACGATCGACGCGATTGACCAGACCCTGCAATCGCTGGGATATAAAACGGACCGGATTGGGAATATCTGGAGCCTTAACAAGCGGCTGGCCAGGGGTGATCGCTGGGACCTCGTATTCAATATCGCCGAAGGGTTATATGGAATCGGCAGGGAAGCCCAGGTTCCTGCCCTGCTCGATGCCTATCATATCCCCTATACTTTCTCAGACCCCCTGGTGCTAAGTTTGACGCTTCATAAAGGTCTGACAAAGCGTGTTTTCCGCGATTTCGGCATTCCAACGCCGGACTTCTTTGAAGTTAACACCGTGGCTGACCTCGACCGGTTTGATTTACCATTTCCGGTATTTGCCAAACCAATGGCCGAAGGAACAGGAAAAGGAATTACAGCGACATCCAAAATTAATAACCTTAAGGAGCTTGAAACGTTATGCAGTCACCTGCTTGAAGTATTTCAGCAACCGGTTCTTGTGGAAACTTATTTGCCGGGCAGGGAATTCACGGTCGCCGTGGTCGGGACAGGGGAACAGGCCAAATCGCTGGGGATAATGGAAGTTGTTCTGCGCAAAAACGCCGAACAAAACGCCTACTCTTATGTGAATAAAGAACAGTGTGAACAATATGTTGATTATAGTATCCCGGATGATCCCATTGCCCGGCAGGCGGTTGAAATTGCCCTGCAAGCCTGGCGTAGTCTGGGCTGCCGTGATGCCGGTCGTGTTGATCTGCGGGCCGATGCCAACGGTGTACCCAATTGTATGGAAATCAACCCTTTGGCCGGTATCCATCCTCAGCATTCGGACCTGCCGATCATTTGTTCGAAAGTTGGCATCAGTTATACTGAATTATTTGAGATGATCATGCAAAGCGCGCTGAGCCGGGTTAAAGTTAGCGAACCGCTGTCTGCAGATGTGTCCTGAAGATGAATATCGCCATATTATATGCTGATCTCCCGGAGGATGCAGCAAAAGATGAACTTGATGTGCTTGTTCAACTCAGGGCCGTTTCGGAGGCACTGCGCCGTCTGAATCACAAACCCACTCAGATGCCGGTTTCCCTCGATCTGTCCGATCTTGCAAAAAAGTTGCAACAAGTAAATCCGGATCTGGTATTCAATCTTGTCGAATCCATTGCCGGTTCGGGCAGGTTAATCCACCTTGCACCGACCCTGCTCGATTTTCTGCGCATACCTTACACGGGCTGCAGCGCTGAGGCCCAATATATTTCCACCAACAAACTGTTGAGTAAAGAAAGGTTACGGGCTGCACATATTCCCACGCCCGAATGGCGACGTATTATAAAACCGGAATCGGACCGGGTATCGTTTATGCCACCTTACATTATTAAACCGGTCTGGGAAGACGCGTCGGTCGGATTAACGGATGCGTCGGTTATTCCCGCGATTGAAACCCTTGTGCCGGTGTTGAAAAAACACATCGAAAAATACGGCGAGTGTTTCCTGGAATCGTTTGTGGACGGACGGGAATTCAATATTTCGGTACTCGGTGGAAAAAATGGCCCGGAAGTACTGCCTGCCGCGGAAATCCGTTTTATCGACTATCCTGCTATAAAGCCGAAAATTGTGGGTTATGAAGCCAAATGGGACACTGCTTCCTTTGAGTATAAAAATACAGTGCGCCATTTTGATTTTCCCGAAACCGATCAATTATTGCTACAGCAGTTAAAGGAGCTTGCCCTTCAATGCTGGGTACTGTTTGATCTGCGCGGGTATGCCCGTGTCGATTTCAGAGTGGATGCACAGGGCCGGCCCTGGGTACTGGAAGTAAATGCCAATCCCTGCATCTCTCCCGATGCCGGTTTTATCGCTGCTGCACAATTTGCCGGTTATAACTATGATCGGGTAATCGACCGGATTGTAGCCGACACCATTATTTAGTAGAAAGAAGAGATATGTTCCGTATTCGTCGTATTTATGACAATGCACTGGCTATAAATCGCGAAGCCATCAGTAAAGTACAGCAAATATTAAGAGACCAGTTTGACAATCTGTCAGATGAAGATATTGAAAAACTGCCGGACCAGCTTTTAAATCCTTTAAAGCACCGCTTCCGTTCTATTCTATTTATTGCTGATGACGGCAGGGGACATGTCAAGGGATTTGCTTTGCTGATGCACGCCGCTGATCTTAATTTTTGTTACCTGGATTTTATTTCGGCGGCAAAATTCAAAACCAGCAGGGGTATTGGCAGTGCCCTGTATGATAAAATCCGCGCCGAAGCATTGGAATTGGATTCTGTCGGATTGTTTTTTGAATGCCTGCCCGATGATCCGGCTTTATGCCAAAATGAAAGCACTCTGGTCCAAAATGCGGCGCGGTTGCGATTTTATGAACGTTACGGTGCCAGACCGATAAGTAATACGAAATATGAAACACCTGTGGGTGATGACATCGACAGCCCTCCCTTTCTCGTTTTCGATGGTTTGGGTCAGGATAAACCCCTGCGGCGTAGTACTGCGCGCGCAATCATCGCGGCAATTCTTGACCGCAAATATCAGGAAATCTGTCCGCAATCATATATCGATATGGTTGTTGAATCAATAACCGATGATCCGGTAGTTTTACGTGCGCCAAAATATATAAAAAAGGGCATTACTCCACAGATTCGTCATATCGACAGTGTTGAAATGAATATTGCGCTTGTGGTCAATGAACAACATGATATTCACCATGTCAATGACCGGGGTTATGTTGAATCGCCGGTGCGCATCAAATCGATCCTGAATAAAATATTGCCTACAGGACTTTTTGAAAAAACCATAGTTAAATCATTTTCAGAAAAACACATTCGCGCTGTACACGATAGTGGCTTTGTGAATTATCTGAAGAAGGTGTGCAAAAATGTACCGGGAAATAAATCCATTTACCCTTATGTATTCCCGATCCGTAATACCACGCGTCCCCCGGTCGAGCTGCCGGTGCGCGCCGGATATTATTGCATCGATACCTTTACACCACTCAATCATAACGCATATCTGGCAGCCAAACGGGCTGTGGATTGCGCACTTACAGCGGCCGATAAAATTTTGAATGGGCATCGTATTGCTTATGCCCTGGTGCGACCGCCGGGACATCATGCTGAGCGAAAATCTTTTGGCGGATTCTGTTATTTTAATTCAGCAGCCATCGCTGCTCAGTATTTGTGCAGTCATGGCAAGGTGGCTATGCTCGATATCGATTACCACCATGGTAATGGGCAGCAAAACATTTTTTACGAGCGTTCGGATGTGCTGACTATCTCGATACACGGTCATCCACGTTTTGCCTATCCTTATTTTTCCGGCTTTGCCGATGAATCTGGCAAAGGACAAGGCAAGGGATATAATTTAAACTTTCCTATGCCAGAAGAGTTGATGGGCGAGCAATACCGGCAGGTTTTGGAAAAAGCACTAAAGAAAATACAAAAATTTAATCCCCAATTTTTAATAGTTTTGCTGGGTCTGGATACGGCAAAAGGTGATCCGACCGGTACCTGGAATTTAAGCGCAAGAGATTTTGAGATTAACGGAAGACTGATCGGCACTTTAACACTGCCCGTACTTGTTGTTCAGGAAGGCGGATATAAAATGCGTTCCCTTGGAGTAAACGCCCGGAACTTTTTTAACGGTCTCTGGGATGAAGTAAACCGTAACAAATATACGGTAGCAAAAAAAGAAAGAAATAGCCATGGACATTAAATTCAGGGATGTTGTCAGAAATGATGATGCTGCTAAGGTGCGGGAAATTGTGCGTTCAACCGGATTTTTTAATGATGCTGAAATCGAAGTCGCGGTTGAACTGGTCGATGAACGGCTGGCAAAGGGCTTGGAAAGCGACTATTTTTTCATTTTTGCAGAGGTTGAAGGGCAAACAGTCGGTTATGTTTGTTACGGGCCGATTCCGGCGACCGCAGGCAGCTATGACCTTTACTGGATCGCTGTTTATGAAGGCCAGCGGGGAAAAGGTCTGGGTCGTTTACTGCTTGAAAAAACAGAACAGGCAGTAAAAGCAATGAAAGGCACGCGGATATATATTGAAACCTCGTCACGCAAAAAGTATATGCCCACCCGCGCTTTTTATGAGAACAATGGGTATAAGCTGGAGGCCGTGCTGGAAGAGTTTTACGCCCCGGCTGATTCAAAATGTATTTATGTAAAAACACTTAATTCGAAATAAGTGGCAATATTTTCCAATCATCTCAATAATTTGTGCAGTTCTGGAACCAATTTTTTAATATCGTCAGCAAAAGATTTTAAATTGCCCCCCAAATTGCCGCTATCAATGCTCCCACAGTGATATACGGAAGCGGAAAAAATTTCACTTCCTTCATCCCAATAGGAAAGAATTTCAGCAGTCCCACCGGTACATCCCTCGTTATCCCCTAAAGGCTGCTTTCGGATATTGTTCACTGCCATTGAATGAACAATGTTGATAAATTGTTTTTTTCTGATTGTATATTCTTTTTCAGCGAGGATATTGCCATAACTGTCCACAATAATGTGTACCTTTTCAGGCGTTAAAGTGATCGTATAGCTGCGGTGGTATTCCGGCGGAACGGAAGAATCTTCAAAGCGATAGACAATTTTTTCTAATTCTATTTTTGTTAGCAGTTTCTCCCCCTCGGAGTTTAAATTATTATTTCCACTACAGCTAACGATGGTGATCACAGAAACCGATGATAACAATGAAATAAATGGTAAAAATCCCTTATCCATCAGCATTCTTCCCACTTTTCTTTTTTACGGCAACACCCTGTTTGCTGAAAATAACAATTAACCTGGTCTGGTTAAACAATTGGTTTTGAATTTTAGTTAATCTAATTTGAAATTTGTTTCGAATTTCGGATTTCGTGCTTTGAATTTATATGCTATGCGGCCTTAAAATAATTTGTTAGAAATTCCCCGCGAAGTGTAACGAAAAGAATTTTTTACTGTCTGAGCGTAGCGAGTTTAAAAAATTCAGTGAAGCAAGCGGCAGAATTTCTTCAAATTATTTTACAGCCTTGATTTTTTGGTTCTTTTGTATCAAGTCGAAGATCCGCCATTTCGGCGGGACAAAAGAACCAATATTAACAAAATTATCCTTCCACCACCACCTTCATCCCCATTAAAGCCGCCAAATCTTTCGTGCTTTCCAGGTGATTGCCGTAAAAAACCACGCGATGCAGGAGTGTCATCATACCCCCTTCAAGCACGTCGCCGCCCCAGTTATGGGACATCGCCCGGGCATCTTTTACTTCCGTGGTTATCTGCGTGCGGCAGCCCCGGTCATAATAATTGGTATGCTCGGTGATTATCCCGGTCGAGATCAGGATCGTATCCAGATTGACCAGCTTGGCGCAGGTCACCTCCTGTCCCAGACGCATTTCTACTTCCAGTGACACACCTTGATTACTATCGCACTGATTGCGGATGAGAAAGGGCGCGCGCTCACCGGCCGGGCCACCGAGTTTGGTTGCCGATGTACAATGGGCATGAATCATGGCATTTTTCGATGTATCGAAAAGTGGATCGCTGATAAATCCGGGTACTCCAAAAGCATAGGCATAAAGAAGCATGGTCAGGGTAGAATCCATGTCACCTTCGCAGGCACCGACCAATCCCAGGTCATTCAACTTGCTGAAAGCCAGGCAGCCCTTGGCCGGTTTACCCATACAGTGCGAACTGGTAATCGCCTGCGCACCATTTTTGATCATCAGATCCTTCAACGCCAGATACAGTCGGGCTGAGTTAATAATATCATTTCGAGATGGTTCGACGATTTTTTTAGCCGGGCCAATCCAGTATTGCTCGGCTTCGGCCTCCGCGGCCGATAAATCAACCGCGGCATGGGCTGCGATCGTTTGTTCCTGGCTGATTGTCACCCGTTCGGTTCCCAAACGCTGCTTTAACTGTTCAGCCGAACAGGCGGCTTCTGTGCCCCGCGGTTCTCCCACCACCATAATACGCGATTGGCGCATCCGAACCGGGACGCGTAATAAAGCCGCTGCGCGCTCCAACCGGCTGTAGTCACTGGAGGTAAGCAGAATAACCTTTTTACCGGCCTTCTGCCACCGGGGAACATACATCCAATCGTGTCCGCTGAAGGGTTGGGAAAATATGGCCGTCGGTAGTCCTGCATCGACCAGCGTCAAAAACGGTTCACTGCTGCCGAAACTGAGATGAACCAGCAAAAGAGCATCGGCATCACCTAGACCGGCCGCTGCCTGCACGGCTGCCGGTGTTTCGTTGGGGATCAGCTGGCCACCAACGAAAGACACATCCCCCAGATTTTTCTCAACACCTTTCAAGAATTTCTTGAATTTCTCCACCTCTTCCCGGGCATTAAAGTTCGGTCCCGGCCAGGGCCCACCGGTTCCCAGGTAGATCACATGAATCTTCACCGGTGGCATCTTCGGCCACCCGACATCCTCCGCCGCTAAAAGCGGACGGACAGCAAGACCACCGGCCATAAACACAGCACTGGCAGCTGCCGTGGTACCAATAAATTCCCGGCGTGTCATTTTGTCCATACAGACCCCTCTCTCAATCTTAGATATTAATTTATCCCCACTGACGGGGAAATTCTAAGCACGAAATCCCAAATCCTAAACAAATCCCAATACTCAATGCTCAAAATAATATGACCACTAAAAATAATTATAAGGTTTTGAATTTTTAGTAATTAAAATTTGTTTAGGATTTCGTGCTTAGGATTTAGGATTTTATAGTAATTTCATTTTTCGTATTTAAATATCGGTAAATAGAGCACTTATTCTGACTTCGCCGCAGAGGGTTTAGTAAAGTGAAAATATCCAAAACCTGCCGCCAGAAAAAGATAGATGATCACCGTTGACCAACCGAAGCTGTTCACCACCGCACCCAGTTGGGCAATCAGGGCCAGAATAAATATCCAATCGCATCGCCGACAAATAGAGCCCTTACAATGGCCTGACGGGCACCAGAGTCACTGGCATTCCTGGCTGTCCAGGTTAAGACTGCGAAGGCGAGCAATGCGGCCCCAAACAGTTCACCGATAAAATTGATTGCCGGGTTTGGCTGAATTCCATAGAGTGACAGAACCTGCCACGGGATGAGCACAAATCCTATCCCAAATACAGCGGCGATCACGGTGTTGACTATCATTAAAGTACGTAGATTCATGGTTGACCTCCTTTTGGATTAGGATGAAAAAAAATAGAATGTTTGTAAAACGTTAGGCACTAATCGTAATTTATAAGGACAACGATTCCCATTCCTTTAATTTCTCTTTAGCTTGTATCGCATACTTGAAATTTGAATCTGCCTCTTTCCAGATGAATAAAGCTTTTCTCAAATGCTGCATTGCCTCTTTATTTTCTCCCCTATCATAATAAACAAGCGAAAGTTCATAATGGGCTAGGGGATTGAACGGCTGCACTTTCAAATTTTTTTGGATAAATTCCTGTGCTTTCTTTAGCTCTCCCAACTTTCTGTAGCACCGTCCAATGTCCGTATGAATGCTCACATCTGTCGGATCACTGGCTAATTTCTTCTGGTAATCTTGAATGGCCTGATCATATTCTTTTCGCAGTTCATGGATCTTTCCCTGGGCATAATACACTTCAAAGCGTAATACCTCTAACTGAAAAGCCTTAATACAAGATTCTACTCCTCTCAATACTTTCTCCGTATTATCAGCATCCTCTAGCTCCAGATAGATCCGTAAATATCCAAAGGAAATAAATTTGTCCAATGGCGGTTGTAGCTGTTTTTCAATTTCTTTAATGATCTGGAAAGCAAAATTCTGCTTCCCGGCCCTGATATACGTTCTCAAAGAGAACAGTTTGTTTAATTCTTTCTGGGCAGGATTTACATATTTTTCTTCGTTTGCATGAGCGCGGTGCATAAATTCAATGGCTTTATCCATTTGACCATTCAACTCATAAAAAGATTGCAATGCATGGTACACCTCTGCACTATCTTTAGGAATCTTGCTGACCATGAGTGCTTTCTGATACTGTTTGAAAGCATCTTCGAAATGACCCAAATCAAAGGTAATCCCTGCCAGGTCACATAACACGGATACTTTTTCCGGTTCAATCAACAGTGCTTTTTCATAGAAGGATTTTGCCTGTTCGTGATTCCCCATACTCTTATAGAGATCACCTATTCTGGTGAATGATATATACTCTTTGGGAAAATGGGCGGCATACTGTTTGTAGTATTTTAACGCCCGGTCATACTCGCCTTTTTGATTATGTATTAAGCCAATTTGCTGAATATAATTATACTGAGCGGGATCAAGTTCAAGTATATGCTTGTATTCTGAAATAGCTTCATCCATGCGACCTAATTTCACATACTCTTTAGCCAGATTGGCATGGGCCTCGATATCGTCCGGGAATAATTCCACTTTATTCTGTATGATACGGAATGCCTTCTCCATGTCCTGTTTGTAGAAATAATAGCTGTATCTGATATCAAATTGCAGCCTTTCAGGGAATTTATATATATATTGCATGGTCTTTTGTAACGATATTTCAGATTTTTCCTGTTGATTGGCTGCCAGATAAGCAGCCGTCATCTTGGTCCAGCTATAAGCAAACTGGGGATCCTCTTCAACCGCCTGTTCAAGATAATTTAAAGCTTCACCCCACTGGTTTTTAAAATTCATCGCATAACAACCTAAAGTGAATAACCTGAATGCAGACACTGAACGGGTCATCATTTCTGAAACAGGCAGATCTTCTCCAGATTCTATATGATGTTGAGGAATTCCTAAATCATACTTAAACTGAACCGACATTTCATCTATCAGTTGAAAAATATATTGCCCCCTGAACAGTCTTTCCTGTATCAGTTTTCCGCGTCTGGTTTCATAAAGTGACGTTTTCACCAGAAATCCGCTATAAGATTTAGAAATGATGCCTGAAATGAAATGATCCAGATGGTAATCATCCGCAAGTTTTCTTTTAAGCATTAATGGCAGACCAGTCCCTTGTGTAAAACCTGCCTCTATCATTTTTTCATAAAAATCGGTTCTGATTTCTAAATAAAGATCCTGCCCCAAATCACATTCTATTCCTAAAGGGATTCCATATTGCAGCCAGTTCAGGGTAGAATCGCCTGACTCATTATCAAAAAAGATCAACCCCACTTTTTTTCGAAATTCACTTTTAGGTATAATCCTTTCGATCATTCGCCCTTTTTCATCTATTAGGATTATTTTTTTTGTGGCTGCTCCCAGGTCTTTATCCTGAAATAAAAAGAAGAGAAGACCGATTGTGATTATTACATTAACCGGTATGCTGATCTTCTCAACCCTGGTCCACTGCCTACGTCCGGATTTTCCATGCAGGTATGCAAGTATCAAAATCGTGGGTGCCATGGATAGCATCGCGGTAAGGATAAAATCCTGTAAATTTGGAGATAGCGGATATCGATTCACCAACCATTGTACGATCTGAGTGATGCCAAAACTGATGAGAAAATAGATTCCTATAATATAAGGAACATGCCTCCGGAATAAATCCTTAAAGAGTAAGAAAAAATTTTTTTTGAATCGATTTTTCGTAAATGAGAAACCGGTTTTAGATATCCCTGATTCAAGTTTTTTTGCAATGAAGTATAAATCAGTTAATATTTCTTCCATAGACTGGTAACGCTTCTCTGCATTTTTATTCAGCGCCCTGTCTATAATGTTCTCCATTTCAAGTGTTATCTCTGTTCGCAAACTTCTTGGTGATTCATGGGCTTCATTTAAAATAGAATATATTATAGCCTGGTCATATTCACCTTTGAAAGGTAATTGTCCGGTTAACATCTCATACAGGATAATTCCTAATGACCAGATATCAGAACGATGATCCACCGTCTCGCCGCGGGTCTGTTCGGGAGACATGTAGGCAACCGTTCCAAGGGTCGTGCCTGCTTTGGTCAGTTGGGTTTGTCCGGCCAGTTTTGCCAGGCCAAAATCCAGGATCTTGACTTCATCCCGGTCAGTGATCATAATATTGGCCGGTTTGATATCGCGGTGAATAATCCCTTCCTCATGAGCACGGGTCAGACCTTCCGCTACCTTGGCAGAATAATTGATTGCGTCTTCAATTGTCAATTTTCCTTTTTCAATTTTCAATTTTAAGGTTTCACCCTCATAATAGGTCATGGCGATAAAGGATTGTCCGTCCTCTGTTTCACCAATCTCGTGGATGGTACAGATATTGGGATGATCAAGGGCTGAGGCAGATTGTGCTTCATGAATGAAACGCCTTCTGGCTTCTTTATTTCGTGTCAATTCAGTTGGTAAAAATTTTAATGCGACATGACGTTTGAGGTGCGTGTCTTCCGCCTTATAGACAATCCCCATTCCCCCGGCGCCTATTTCTTCTAATATTTTAAAGTGAGAAATTTTCTTACCTATCATCATTCCGCCGGAAATAAGGTCTATGCTATATTTATCCAAGCAAAACAACAGGTGATATACCAGGAAAATCAATTAAGACATGCAGATATAATCAATATACTAAAATCCGAATGTCTTGGAAATAATTTATTGTATAGTAAATAAATTCGAACCACGAAATCCCAAATCCCAAATAATTTCCAATATCAAATAACCAAAATTTTTAAATTAATCTGTTATTTGCCTGGCTTTGAGTTTTAATTATTCGAATTTGAATTTTGTTCCGCTTGCCCGTCTCTGTAGGAAATTTTGTGCTTCGATTTTCGGATTTATTTGTTATTTGGTGCTTGTTATTTGGAATTTTTAGCCAGTTCCCAATAAATATTTACTTATCACCCATTACTGGGCCACCATTCCGGATCAAACGGTTTTAGAATACCTTCTTCGATGGCAATGGCATACATCGGGCCGAAACAGCCAATAAGGGTACCTTCATACCCGGTCGGCAGGCCTTCCCAGGAGCGAAATTCATGACCGGCACCAGCACCGCCGTTAAAAATATCGGCTGCATATCCATTCGTCATTTCGTCAACAGTCTTTTTTAATTGTTTTGTGAGTCCATATTTCGATAATGCCCTGAGATAGTAAGTCGCCGGCCAACCACTGAGACTGCCATCGGTGTAAGCTTCAAAGGTCGGATTCTTATTCCCGAGGATCTTTGCCAGCATTTGATCTTCTTCCCGTATGGGCAAAAGATTGCAGGGCAATCCCATCCGTGCATTTGGTGGACCCACTTCTTCCCGTTTCAATTCTAGCGCAGTAAGCGCATTTTTCGCCGTATCTTTTTCCAAAAGTCCAAATGCCAAAGCGACACCGTTCACCCAAATAAAGGCATAATCATGGAGTTGACCGTCACGGCTGCGCCAGCCGGCAACCCACCCGGTTTCCGGATTCAGAAGAAGTAGGGGATAATTTTTACGAAGATTAGTGGCCGCCTGCCGGCATTTTAAAGTCAGATCACGGTAGTGTGAAAGGTCATCCAGCATAGCCGCGGCATTCCGAAACGCCCGATAGGCCCAGGCATTGACATATCCGTCCATATGACCGAAACCGACCACATCCATGGAATTCGAACTCCATCGATAGGAACCCGAATTACCACTGAGATCCCGGCAAATCAACAGGCCATTTTCTCCGATCAGATTAAGCATTCGCTTGACTGTTTCCACCAGTCCAGGCTCAATTTTCTTCAGCCATTGAATATCCGGACCGGATTGATGAATCCGTCCCGCAGCCGAAAGCAGGACAGGATCAGAATCAAGGTAAAGGCTACGCCAATAACCGTAACCACCACCGTCTAAAAGAGCGCGCCCGATGGTATAGCGGGCAAGATCGAGTGGATTGGGACCATTGGCGGGGCACCGGGTGTGAGCGACAATTTCTATCGGAGGACCCTGCGACAGATGGCAGTTTACCGATGCCGCATGATTGGAAAATCCACGGTATTCGGGTCTGAAGCACGAGAAGACGGTTGCCCAATGTTTTTTCAGTCCATCGCTGGGGTGCGGCCCACTCGGTTCTTGATCGGGTGTAAGGTTGTCCAGCGATAGCTCAAATGCGGCCTGTTTTTTTCCCTCCGGCACGACCTGACAATAATTGTCTCCCGGATGTTCCCCGAAAACAAATCCCCCGGTGACGACATTTTCAAACCGATAACTTTCGACCTGCAGGCGTGTTTCATCAGAATTGCCTTTAACCTGACGGCAGGAAAGACATCCATTGCCATCACTGGCCCACATCGCCGGTAAGGTTACATCGCCATTTCGTCCCGTTTTCATGCTCGGTAGTCCAGCCATGCCGGTAATGCCTTTGGTTAAATTCCAGGCCAGGCGCCAGCATTCTGCTTCGATGACCGGAATCGCTTCGCTGCAGTCTTGGGTCAATTCGACTTTGAAACCATCGCTTTCCACGGTAAATATGGCTTCTATTTTTAATCCATCAATGACTTCCAGATTCTGATAAATAATTTTATTGCCGTCAACGGTTACCTCTCCGGTCCAGAGATGAGCCGGATAATCATTATATAAAGTGCGTAACAGGGGTCCGCTCACACCACCCATTATTTTGTTTTGTCCATGACGTCTCGAAACCAAAAGCCGGTTATTATCCGTACCCGTATCCCCGGTAATATCCCATCCCAGATGCATCAACACCGGCCGGTTTAAACTGAATCCTATGGAAAAATATTTACCCTTAAATAGAATCATTTCCGGCAGATCCAGAATCTTCATTCCTTCCGGTGCCTGGGGATTAATCTTTTTTCGCTTCAAAATAGGATGATAATCAACAGCAACTAACGGACCACCGGAAGCTATCCCGAAAGCTTTTACATTATTCAGTATCCCGAATGGAACATTATAAATGCCACCGTTACATTCCCCATGATTCGGCCAAACCGGATGTTCACGGTCACATACAATTCGCAGATGGTCTGTTTTTAATCCATCCAATGGAATTTTAAAGGGCTGTTCCTGTAATATTTGGTCAAAATGGTTATCCATTGCAACGATGCTCATGTCCTGTGAAAGGCCTTCTCCTTTGATTTTGGGATCATAAGGTAAATCAATTTCCCGGACGGTTTGCCACTGCCGGGAGTGACGATCGAGGGTGGCGATGATAAGATGCGCCGGATGGGTCGGTACTTTTGGCACCCAGCGTCCATAGACAAGCCTTCCCATGTCTAAGCGATCTAAAATCACCGGTCGTCCAAAACGCAGGTAGCGAATGCATGTCTGGCCATCAACTTCAACATTCAGGCGGGAATGCTGCACGTGTTGGATCCCACCATGCGTTATCGCATAATCTGCCAGGGGCTCCACATTTTTTTCGGTTCCGGTTTTCTGTTCACTTTCCCTGGTCATTTTGGATGCGGCATTTTTAGAGACAGCCACGGCCCCGGTTGCCGTCACGACGGTTTTTAAAAAATGACGCCGATTGACGTTCAATTTCATTGGTATACCTCCTGAATGCGATTCTATATGGATTGGTAATTTGGTAGATGGTATTTTATTCTGCAACAGGACTAATGCAAAAATTATCAAACTCTGCAAAATTAAATACGCTTCCAATACCAACCGCCCCATGTGGATATATATTGTTTTTTAATTTAACAATCTCTTTATCGTTAACCCGGACCGTTATTTCGTCATCGATAAATTTTATTATTATATGGTGCCATACGAATGGTTTGAAGGAATCACGGCCACGGGCAATGATTTCTTCACCGACAAACAATTGCCATATACCACTGGTGGCAATTTTGAAACGATAGCCCTCGGGTGGCAGAATACTCCTCGCTGTTTTTGTAATTCTTCCGGCCAGGGTTACTTGGCCGGTATTTTCAGGAATGCAAATATCCACCTTAATTTCATAATTGGTCCAGGCTGAGTCACCAATAAGGCTTTGCACATACACATCACCGGGACGCCACCATTCAATACCCTGCTGTGTGATAACTTGTTTGAGACATTTACCTTTTCCATCACTTCTTTCGCTTACTTCGAAAATACCTGCCTGATCGGAAAAATATTCAGGTAATTTCCCAAGCGATTCTTTTTCAAAATCAGTGCTGTAGGGCAGAGGAAAATCATGGGCTGCCGGAGAGATATAGGTTCCTTTCTGCTGTCCGGTTGTGTTAGTAATAGAATAGACTGAATTACCAACTATTTCCATTGAAAATTGATTATTTATCACCTCGATATCACTTATACGTACAAAACTTTCCTTGTTTTTTATGGAGCGCCACACAGCGAGTCTCTCACATTTAAAATTATCGTCAAGAATAAAAGTTACCGGTTGTGTCCTGCTGGTATCCATGGTTTCAATGATAATACTGAACTCGCTATTGAAGGGATTTTTAAGAGTAACGAAACTTCCACCAACATTCAGGTAGCCACAACCATCATCAAGGTAGAGCCAACCCGGATCGACAAATTGGGTTGTATGGGCAACAGCCCAGATGGCAGGCTGAATATCAAAATAGCCGCTCCAGGGAGAATTGGCTGTCATTAATCCCGAGTAAGGCAAATCTAAATAATCGTAATAGGAGGAAATGAGGCTCCATGTGATAAAGTTGGTTAATTTACCATTGATATAGCTGCGGTTGTACATTTTAACCAGATACGCAAAGGCTTCCCAGTCTCCTTTCCAGGGCCCCCCTTCACTGTTGCGTAGTGATTTATTTAAACTCCTGGCCTGCGACGTACTGCCATATCGATTCTCTTCCCACCTTTCATTATAATGGATGCCCAGAGCATAGATGGCATCATTGAGTTCAGGATCAGCGGCCATTTCATCGGCTAATTTCCAATCGAAGACATCGGCTGCAATAATTTTGACGTCCTTCAGCCCATCTCTATCCATGGTCCCCCGAAGCAGTTTTATCCATTCCTTGTCGTATTCTCTTTCATTCCAAATACCGGTATAGTCTATTTTCAAATCATGATATTCCAGCCCTTTTTTTATAAATAAAGAAATATAATCTGCATTGTCCTTAGAAAAGAAGACACCATTGCCGATCCATCCGGGACAGCCCCATTCCAAACAATCAAGGATTATTTGCGGATTACGTTTTTTTGCTTCCTTCATCAGCCACCATTCATAACCGCGTTGATAATATTCGGGTTGCGGATTTTCAAATTCTTTTCGTGTACGGGCATGACTCGGCTCGCTGCCATCCGTGGAATTCACATCACCGCCTATTTCGACTTTGAGTTGATGTAAACTTGCCCCGAATTTTGGTTTAAATAATAAATCTAGAATTTGACTGCGATAGGGCTCAGAATAATCAATGAGCAGCCTCGATGAAGCACCTGCACTTAGCGCACCAATACCCTCAAACATCCTGCCCGTGGAATTAGCACTTATCCGGACAGTTTGTTTTCCCAGGGCAATACCGGTAAAGCAAATATTCATGATCATTAAAATTGTACAGAATCGATTAATTGACATACGTGTCATTCCGTGGTTTATGCTATTGTAGTCGAAAACTTTGTTATTTTAGCAAAGATTTTAAAAACTTTTATCCACGGATTATCCGGCGCAGCCGGACA
>CAZBBC010000098.1:0-17857 GCA_964489835.1 uncultured Calditrichota bacterium | reverse complement strand
CTCAACGGCAATTTTATCAAAAATAATAGTGCCAAGGATTCTATAAAAAAATGAAAACTAAATATAAATGAAGTCATTAGTACAAAGAGCATTGTGTTAATTCCCCCTTTCAAAGGGGGTTAGGGGGATGTTTTTTTAAGCCAATAAAAATAACAAGTTAAATGAAAAACATACTAAAAAATTTGACCCTACTTCAAAAATATGAAGGAGGAGGAATGAGATTTTCGGTTTTTCTTATTTTTAATCTGTTAATTTCATCGATCCTCTGGGTCAGTGTCTCATTATCTTCAGAAATATATATTGTACCAAAACCTAAAATAGTATCAGTTCATAATGATTATTTCATCTTTTGTGATTCTGTCACTGTTAATCTTGCCCTCACTGATACAGTCGGGGTAAGCACTGGTTTGAATCAATTAAAAAAGGAAATAGCCAGAGAATTTAAGGTAGACTTAATATCGGATAAAAAACAAAATCAAGTGATACACATAGGAATACCCGGACAGAACAAGTCCTTCAGAGACATCTGTGAAAAGCAAAATATATGGCCCCGGGCCCGGATTGGTAAGGAAGGGTATACACTTTTTATCGATCCCAGGCAGATATTAATCGCTGCTTATACGAAAAAAGGTCTTTTTTATGGTATTCAAACTTTAAAACAGATCATTCGTGGCAGAAATAAAGGTAATAAGATTCCGTGTTGTACGATTACAGACTGGCCGGATCTGCGTTACCGGGGAATGCAGGATGACATTAGCCGCGGACCAGTTCCGACCAGGGAATACATGAAATCCCAGGTGCGCCGCTGCGCAGAGATTAAATTGAATATGCTCAGTTATTATACGGAGCATATCGTTAAAACACAGAGCCATGGTGATTTCGCACCGGCCGGTGGAGGCATCAGCATCGACGAATGGAAGCAATTAAGTGACTATGCAGCGAAATATTATATCGAAATCGTCGGCAACTTCCAGTCACTGGGGCATTTTAATAAAATTCTTTCCTATCCCCAATATGCCCCATTAGGGGAGACAAAACAGATGTTGTCGCCGATCCGCCCGGAAAGTTTTCAATTGCTCAGCGATATTTATGCAGAAATGGCACCGGTATTCAGTTCAGAGTATTTTAATGTTAATTGCGACGAGACCTGGGATTTAGGAAGGGGTGAATCCAAACAACAGGTGGATAGTCTTGGTATTGGTCTTGTTTATGCCGACCATATCAACAGGATTCATGCAGAACTACTGAAATATAATAAACGGATTATTGTATGGGGCGATATCATTCTGTCAAATCCGGAAATATTAAAGATGATACCGGAAGATATTGTGCTTGCTGCCTGGACTTATGGTGCCGATGATCCGTTTTTATCATTTTTTATGCCCTTTATTGAGGGGGGCTTTGATTTTATGTTCAGTTGCGGCGTACTTAATTCAAACCGGCTTTTACCTGATTACCGGATGACCATGGCTAATATAAAGAATTTTGTACATACGGCAGCCTCGCATGCTACCCTCGGCATGCTCTGCACGGTATGGGATGATGGTGGTAATGCCTTTTTTCCGCTTGATTGGTATGGTGTCGGTTACGCCGCCGATCAGAGCTGGACTGTCAATGATGATCATACGGAACACTTTGGTAATCGCTTTGACCGGGGAATTTACGGCAATATTAATGGCGCCATTTCAGAAACATTTCAATCATTAATTCCATTAACAGATTTGTCACCGACACAGGAGATGAATGAACAGGTTCTGTGGAAAAGAATTATTCCGATGCGGGGCGAACATATTCAGCTCGGTGGATCGGACTGGTATACTGTTCAAGAAGTGGTGAAGCATGCGAATGAGAAGCTAACCAAGGCAAAACCAGTGGTTTATAAAGAAGACCTGGATTATTTGCGGTTAATTATTAATGAATACGGTTATATGGCTCATAGTCGGATCGAATTACTCAGAGCCGCTCAATTATACCGGAATGCCTGTTTTGCCCAAACAGAATCCCGGATGAAAGCCGGTAATTTTGCCGGACAAGCATTAGATATTTTAAGCATCTTACGTCAGGATCTGATGAAAATTAAAGAAACTTATGCAAAACTATGGCTGCTTGAAAGCAGGATCTATTGGCTAGACCATTTAATGGAAGCATTTGACGAAAAAATTAATGATTATATCCATGCCGAAAAATTACTGGTAAAATCAATTGCCAACCTTTCATTGGGAGAATTTTTAAGTCCTCCAAACGAAGTTCGTCTGGATATCACACAACACGGCGGACAGTATTTTCAATATTGGTTGTTGTGTGGGCCATTTCCAAATATAGAGGGAGCAGGAATAGAAAAAGATTATTTGGCAGAAATTGGCGGAGAAATGAAAGTAAAACCGGTTCCCGGTCTCTCATTCTCATCAGAAAACGGGGGAGAGGCGCGCTGGATGAAGTATAACTCTCCCATATTCTCAAAAATCGATCTTGCAGCCGTGTATGAGGAGAATACCCGCGTGGTTGCGTATGCGTATTGCCGGATCGAGAGTTCCGCTGAACAATCCGTACGGGCCACTTTTGGCAGTAATGACGGCATTCAATTGATACTGAATGGCGATAGAATATATAAGAAGTTTATGAAGCGAAGCCTGATAATTGATGAAGATGAGGTAATACTTCCCTTAAAAAAGGGTAGAAATGATCTTTTGGTAAAAATTGACCAGAATAAGGGGGCGTGGGGATTCTCATTTCGTCTTCCGGATGTAAATGTGCGTAACCATAAACATAAATATCGGATTGTTGATTAATCTTGAGTAAGATTCTCGCAGAGTTGATAGAAGAATTAGTAATTTGTTAAATCATGGATGATTTAATCCCGGTAAGTCATCCGGAGGATGACATGTTTTATCGGGGGAATTGGGAATTTGGTTGTGGCTGTGTTATTATCGTCATTGCGAGTCCCGACACGTCGGGAAAGCAATCTATTCAATTATTGCGGAGTTAAGAACATAATCAGTTAATCTGAAATTCGTCAATCAATTTCTGAAATTAGTGGACAATTTTTAATATGCGTTACAGCACGTGGTGGGTAAACAGATGAGGAGTGAATGAAATGCTTTATTATCAACATGTTATCGTATATATTTGTGTACTCGTTTTTCCTCTATTTTCCGCCTGTGGTCAGAATGAAAAGTCGGACGTCAATGATAAGATTCTCGATGCCATTCAAGTGGGCGCTGATTACTGCGCCCATACACTATTAGATGCAAATGGAAAATCCCGGTGTGACTATAACATGACCGAGGGAAAATGGTATGATTACGAGCCGCCCTGGCATACCGGTCAGATTATTTATGCACTGGTTGAAAGTTATAAAGTAACCGGAAACCAGGAATACCTGAATGCAGCAAAAAGAGCCGGGAATTGGTGGATTAGTCTGGAGATAAAGGATCATCCAAAACTAAAAGGGATGCTGCGCGCCGTTCACGGGGACCATGCCGGTGAGGTCATCGTCTTTGCCACGATTAGTGATGGTTCCGCCGGATTATTCCGTCTCTATGACCTTACCGGTGAGAAAAAATATGCCGATGCGCCAACCAGTGCGGGAAACTGGATGATGCAACATATGTGGGTTCCGGAACATGGTGTTTTCTATGATAATGTGGATCCTGAGACAGGAGAAGTACTCAAAGAGAATAGCCCTTTTTGGCCGAATAAAGAAAAACAGGGACTTTTTGATGTTTCCCGCCCAAATAACGAAGGATCGCTTTACTTAGATATGTATAAATACACCGGGGAAGAGAAATATAGATCAGTATTTATCCAGCTTTGTGAAAGTTTGGTGGAAAAACAGGGGCCTGAAGGCTTGTGGATGGATTTTATGCCCAATGATAAAAATGATGGCTCTGTTCATCCCCGGTTTAACCTATGGTATGCCGAATCTCTGCTAGAAGGCTATGAATTAACTAAAAATAAACAATATCTGGAGGCAGCGCTAAAAACAGCACGTATTTTTGCTAAATTTCAAAAAAAAGATGGTACGATATATTACCGAAATTATCTCGACGGTGCAGTCAATCAGAACTCTGTATGTGGCTCTGCTGTTGCCTTTGCCGGAGTTATCTGGATGCGTCTGGTTAAATATGGTGTTGGTGATGAATTTAAGGAAAATATCGAGAAATCGCTGCATTGGCTTTTGAAAAATAAATTTTCCAAGGATCACCCCGATAAAAATCTTGCCGGTGCTACCATCAATACGCGAATGCGTCGTAAAAAAGGCAAGATCTGGTTAACCAATCGCGATATTGGTACCTCTTTTGCTCTCAGGTTTTTTACAGATTACTACAGATATATGCTATTGTAGCTATTAACTTTGTTATTTTTTCAAAGATTTCAGAAACTTTTATCCACGGATTATCCGTCGTAGCCGGATCCCGTCATAGCCGGGCAAGCAGGCTTCCGTCTAAGGCCGGATCAAGTGATTGACTGACCCTGATTTGCACGGATTAAAACTAAAATAAATATTATTTCTAAATAAAATCCGTGTTAATCCGTGCAAATCAGTGGAATATTTTTTTCTTTGTTTGCAACCAACGGCTGCGTTATGAATTAAAAGCGAAACAACCTAAACATATCTAAAGTATTGCTTTAGATATGTTCTTATGAGATACAGTTGATGTCATGCAAATTAAAAACAATACCAAGTTTAGTGCTGATGTGATGATCGGTTTATTTTTTTGACAGGATTAACAGGATAAAAATGACATTCTCAAAATTAAGATTTTGATATTGGAAATGAATGCACATAATCTTTTTGTAAATTATCTTTAAAGCCAGTATTTTATGGTAAACCTGATAAGGTTAAGACGTTTATGAAAATTACCAAATGGATTTTTCTGAGTCTCAGCGCTGTCGGACCAGGACTTTTTTTGATTGGTTATAATATTGGAACGGGTAGTGTTACCACCATGGCGATGGCCGGCGCAAAATACGGCATGACTTTATTCTGGGCCTTGCTGCTTTCTTGCATATTTACCTATATATTGATGGTTGCCTATGGACAGGTTACACTGGTAACGGGCCATACGGCTCTCCATAATATTAAACATCATTTGCGGTTTGGACCGATTTTGGCCATTTACATCTTAATTGCGCTCATATTAGGTGAGATACTGGCACTTATGGGTATTATGGGCATCGTATCAGATCTGATTCAAGAAGGTATTCGCCTAATCTGGACCGGTGGTTCGGTAAACACATTCTGGATAACCTTTATACTGGTCATTTTGCTTTATCTGCTTCTCTGGTATGGACGGTATCAGATATTCGAAAAAATTCTTACGGCATTTGTCATTCTGATGGGAATTTGCTTTCTGATTGTATTTTTTATGGTAAAACCCAGTATTTCGGTTATTGTACAGGGATTTGTGCCGGAAATACCAGACAGCCCGGGTGCTTTTCAATTGATCGCCGCCATGGCGGGAACGACCTGCTCCGCGGCTGTATTTGTCATTCGTAGTATTGTCGTTTCGGAAAAAGGATGGGATATAACAAATCTAAAACAGGAGAAAAAAGATGCAATGGTTTCTGCATCGATGATGCTATTTCTCAGTGCGGTCATCATGGCTGTTGCCGCCGGCACGCTGCATGTGATGGGATTAAAATTAACCAATACGATAGAAATGATCAGCTTATTTGAACCGATCGGGGGAAAGGTAGCTGCTTTTATATTGATTTTGGGCATTAGCGGTGCCGGTTTATCAACCGTTTTTCCCATTATATTGATTGCACCCTGGCTCATTGCCGATTATACGGGCAGACCAAGGGATATCAGATCTCCTATGTTTCGTATCTTGGGTTTTGTTGGAATTTTATTTGCTTTCGGTTTACAATTTTTTGATAAACGGCCACCGGCAATGATGGTATTTTCTCAGGCTTTTCAGGCTATGATCCTGCCGGCTGTCGCCATTCCTATCTTTATCCTGATCAATCGCTCGGATATAATGAAAGATTATAACGCTGAGAAGAAATTAAATGTAGGTATCATGGCTGTTATAATATTTGCCTTTATAACATCCTATTTTGCCATCATTGATTTATTTTAGAGGGATGAAACCTGTAAATAGTAATTCTTGCTAAAATTTTTAAATTTAATAAAAAGATTAATATCTTCGTGTTCTTCGTGAATGATAAAAATACTAGAAGAATCAACACACTATTTTTTTCGTTGTTAATAGGGGAAATGATATGAATATTGTTATCAAAGAAATGGACGATTTTGTTGTCCGTTTTATTATTGTTCTGTTCATTTTTACTCTATATATTACCAATTCATTTGCCGGGGAAAAAAGTATGAAACTTGAAGGGCTATTTTACCTGGATAACACACCTGTTGTCATCGAAACGGAGGCTGTCCATATGGCTACCCGAAATCCGGCAAATCTGATGGGACTTACAAATAGAGGTCTGATTAAACCGGGTTTGCGGGCTGATATTGTTATGTTACCGCTGAAGGATCAAGAAATATGTATTGGAAAAACCTACCTGGCCGGAAAATTAGTAAACGATTCCAGTGAGGATTAAAATTCTTCAGTGGATCTTTGAGGCAATGAATAAAATCTTATCAGACACGAAGTGCACGAAGAATTTTAATAATTTCTATTTACTCTTCGTGATCTTCGTGTTTTATTAGATCTATGGGGCTATAAATAATCTGCTATTTTATCTAATCAGCATTGATAATTCAAGAATAGTATATTTGCAAACTACAAGGGAATGTTAATGAAATTTTATAATCCACTGGATATTACCATTGTTGGCGGCGGAATGATCACGGAAATACAGATTTTACCGTCAGTTTTTCATCTCCAGCGCCTTGAGGCTTTAAAACAGATCAATATCTGTGCCCTAAATACCAAACCACTGGAAGATATGGCTCAAAACATCGAGATTCAGCAGGCTTTTCCGGGTCAAACATTCAACCCATATCCGGACTATAAAAATGAATCCCCCGATAAAATATTTACGGATTTGTATAAAGATGTTATTTCAGCTATGCCGCCACGGAATATTGTATTTATTGCTTTGCCAGACCAATTGCACTATCCGGCGATTTTATTTGCCCTGGAACATAATCAGCATATTCTCTGTGTCAAGCCTCTGGCTCTCAAGCATGCGGAAGCACTGGATATTGCGAAAAAAGCCTATGCCAAAGGACTTTTTGTTGGTGTCGAATATCACAAACGATTTGATCCTCGTGTACTAATGGCGCGAATGAAATATAGAAATGGTGACTTCGGGGAGTTTCGTCTGGGATATGCCTCCTTGATTGAACCCTGGTACTATCGTGATTCTAATTTTCAGAACTGGTGTACCACCGAAAACTCGGATATGTTTACTTATATTGGTTGTCATTATGTGGATCAGGTGCACCAGATTACCGGACTCCTACCGGTTCAGGTATCTGTATATGGTTCTGAAGAGGCTTATCCGAATGGTAAAAAAGGATATCTCTGGACCAATGGAAGAGTTATTTGGGAAAATGGTGCCAGTTTAGCTGTCCTCAATGGCATGGGCTATCCCAATGTTGGTCCAGGCGGAAACTCACAGGGGATCTGGCTGTTTACCCAGGGAAAAAATGAAGGCGGGCTGATATTCCATGACGATCAGTACAGGGGCGTCAAGCATTCATGTATAAAAAAAGGTCATGCGCCGGGTGATTCTTATTATAGCGAACCCAGTCCTGATTATATGAAATTGATTGATCGTGGGGGACAGGGCCTGACACCGGTAGGATATGGCTACCATAGTATCGAAGGTTTGGTGCAGGCCGTACACAGAGTGGAAGAGGCGGTGAAGGGCTTGTCTGAAGAAGAATCGCTCCCCAAACGACAACTAATGATCAAAACAATAGACAAAGAGGACATGATTGCCACGCCGGGAAACAGTGCTTTTAATGAATTAGTCATCGAAGCCGGCCGTTTGTCCATTCTAAACGGTGGACGGGAGGTTATGATAGAATATGGGAATCAACCAGGTATGCATTTTAAAGAATAGAATCCGGATGAGCCAGTAAATATATGATTATGGCCTTTGGTGCTTGTAATTTGGGATTTTTTGAACTATCCATGAAGTATTTATAGAAGTAGTAATCGTTAGAAGAGAAATTGATATATCAGGTTACAAAATTAGATCAATCGATTACCATTGATGGCAATTGGGACAAGAAGCCCTGGCAGCCGATAAAGGCTATGAAATTAAAAAACTTTATGGGCGAGAAACCCAGGCACAGACCGTTGACGCAGGTAAAACTCGGCTACGATGACCAGGCTATTTACGTTATTTTCAGAGTAAAGGATCGCTATGTCTTGGCGGTTACAAAAAATTATCAGGGCAGAGTATACGAAGACAGTTGTGTGGAATTCTTTTTTACCCCGGGAGAAGACTTAAATGACGGTTATTTTAATCTGGAAATGAATGGTGGGGGAACCGCCCTTTTTCATCATCAGGATAAACAAAAAAAAAATAGGATAAATATTCCCAATCGTGATTTTCAAAAGGTATTGGTAGCACACTCATTACCACAAATTGTTGATCCGGAAATAAAAGATCCAGTGATCTGGACGGTGGAATATCGCATCCCTTACACAATTCTCAGAAATCATTCTGAATTTGTAGAACCGGCTACAGGCGCCAAATGGCGGGCAAATTTTTATAAATGTGCGGATAACAGCTCTCATCCGCATTGGCTAACCTGGTCACCGGTGGTTTTCCCTGCTCCGAATTTCCATCTACCGGAGTATTTTGGTGAATTGATATTTCAATAATTATTCGGACCTATTAATATACCATAAAGTACACGAAGAGAATTTAGGAATTGGTAATTAGGAATTAGGAACTCGGAACTTGTTAAATCATAGAGGAGTTTATTCCGGTCGATAGATTCGCCCACCGGCGGAGAAGTCGTCTGGAGGACGAAATGACAAGAAGTATTTTCACGTTTGACTTAACGAGCGATTAATTCAGGCTACATTGGCAAATAAAAATAGGAATTTATCATATGAAGATAGTTGTCCTGGATGGATATGCACTGAATCCCGGCGATCTAAGCTGGAAGGATTTGGAATCACTCGGTTCTTGCAAAATATACGATCGAACGCCTCCCCATCTGGTTGCTATCCGGTGTAAGGGCGCTCAAATTGTCTTTACCAATAAAACGCCTATTTCCCGGAAAGCCATTGAAAATCTACCGGGCCTAAAATATATCGGTGTCATGGCTACCGGTTATAATATTGTTGATATCGAATCTGCCCGGAAGCAGGGAATACCGGTTACCAATGTACCCACCTATGGTACCCAATCGGTTGCCCAGATGGTGTTTGCCCTGCTTCTGGAACTAACACAAAATGTCGGACATCATGCCTATACGGTGCGGTCTGGTCGCTGGTCAGGATCACTTGATTTTTGTTATTGGGATCATCCTCTTATCGAACTGGATGGGTTGACCATGGGAATCATTGGATTTGGGCGTATTGGGCAGGCGACGGGAACTATCGCTTCGGCTTTTGGAATGAACATTCTGGCCTGTGATCCGATGATGCCAGCTAATTTAACGAATTACATCTCAATGGTTGATTTAGATGCACTCTTAAAAACCAGTGATATTATAAGCTTACATTGTCCTTTAACGCCTGAGAATGAAAGATTTCTAAACAAAGACAGGATAAATCTGATGAAGGAATCTGCTTTTCTAATCAATACAAGCCGGGGGCCATTGGTTGATGAGCATGATTTAGCGGTATCTCTCAATGAAGGGCGTATCGCCGGTGCAGGTCTCGATGTTCTGTCGGTAGAGCCGCCAGGATCTGATAACCCGCTACTGACAGCAAAAAACTGCCTGATTACACCACATATATCCTGGGCCACAAAAGCCGCCAGGATCCGGTTAATGAACATCGTTGTCCAAAACTTGCGCGCTTTTATCGAAGGAACACCGGAAAATGTTGTGAATTAAACAGACTAAGCACAGGTTAGTTTTTGTAAAATTTTTAAGAGAGGGTCATTTGATCTTCCACTGGTGTATCATTAATGGCTTTCTGCGATTTGGAGCGATATAACCAGAATTGATATAGAATAATAAGCCCACTTAAAAAGCCTAAAGAATTGGGAAAAATTATATACCAGTCCTCGGGCGATCTTACAAATCCATATAAGACCCAGCTCGATGAGGTCAGAAGAAGTAAGACCATCATAATCAGCGATAAACTTTTAGTGCTTTTGGTATGATAATTTTTATATATTTGCAGGGGAAGTCCAAAACCGGTATATAATACGGTGACCACAAGCGCAATCGAGCCAACGATGTCAACAAGTTGCATGATGAATACTCCGATAAAATATGAATGAATAATTGGTTTTAATTCTTTAAATGATTATGAAGTCAAGCACATAATCAGTTGTTTAAAAGTAGTCAATAAAGAGAATAAAATCAATTTCAGAGTACGACTTAAAATGCATAAATTACTTGACATTTATAGTTTTTTTCTTGAATATGACTTAACCGATAACTTTAACGGTTAAGTAGGGAGCAAAACGTATGGCACCGCAAATTACATTAAAGGATATCGCCGATCAGCTGAAGGTATCAAAAGTCACTGTTTCAAAGGCGCTTCGCGATCATCCTGATATCAGTGCTGAAACAAAGCGGCTGATAAGAGAAACAGCACAAAGTCTTGGATATTCTCCAAATTATCTGGCCAGAAATTTATCGGCAAAAAAATCGAATACAATTGGATTGGTCGTACCAAAAATTGCCCATCACTTTTTTGCGACTGCCATTGAGACAATCTATTCAGTTGCCTTTGAAAACGGTTATGAAATTATGATGACTGTCTCTCAGGAGGATGCGTTTTTTGAAATTACGCATATAAATACATTACTCTCAATGCGTGTCGATGGACTCCTGGTCTCCATTACCGAGAAAACAAAGGATTTGGAAGTATTTAATCTTGTGAAAAAAAAGAAGATACCCCTTGTCTTCTTTGACCGGGTCATTCATGGACTGGGCTTTAGCAGCGTAACAACCGATGACCGGGGAGGGGCCTATAAAGCGATTAAACATATTATTGATATCGGATATACGAAAATTGCACATTTAGCGGGATATAATTACACCAACATTGGACGTGCCCGTTTTACCGGCTTCCAGGATGCTATGAAAGATCATCATATTGAGATTAATCCCGAATGGGTGATCGAAGGTGGTTTTAGTGAAGAAGATGGTTATCGTGGATTCTGGAAGTTATTCAAGAGCAAAAACATGCCTGAAGTCGTTTTTGCTGTCACTTTCCCAGTGGCTATGGGTATGTATACCGCAGCAGAAGAAATAGGGTTGACTATTCCGGATGATGTCGATGTCATTTCATTCGGAGGTAGCGACTATAACAGATTCTTTTCCCCGTCGATGACGTATATTAATCAGCCGGCAGAAAAAATTGCCGAAACTGCCTTTACACTGTTGCTAAAAGAGATTAAAAATCCGGATACACAGGGAGAGCAACATCTGGCAATTCCAGGTGAACTTATTATCTGTCAAACCTGTAAAAAAGGATAATTATTGTAGGGTCGTTCTATTCATTAACCACGGAGAAACACAGAAAAATACATGGATTTATTTGATTTATAAATGAGTAAGTGTAATCGTTTAATTATTCTTAAATAATATTTTCTATTTGACTGGATAAAGACCATGAAAACAATAAAAAGACTTATCATTATCTTATTATTATTGAATGTCTGGAATCTGTTTGGTTGTGGAGAAGTAAATAAGGTTAAGGTTGTGAAGCTCGCCCATGTGCTGGATACAACCCATCCGGTACATCAGGGGATGGCCTATATGGCTGAAAGAGTCATCGAAAAGTCAGGTGGAAGAATGCGGGTAGATATTTATCCGGGTGGTCAGCTCGGACAGGAACGCGACCTGATAGAACTCTTACAGATTGGCAGTCTGGCAATGACTAAGGTTTCTACCGCACCTTTGGAATCATTCGTCCCCGAAATGAAAATATTTGGTATCCCTTATATCTTCCGTGATGAAGAACACCGCTGGAAAGTGTTCCAGGGTCCTATCGGTAAAAAACTATTACTGGCGGGAGAAGATTACTTTTTGAGGGGTATGTGTTATTACGATGCCGGTAGTCGTAGTTTTTACACGAAAGAACGACCGATTCATTCGCCAGCGGATTTACCCGGTTTAAAAATTCGTGTAATGAAAAGTATTACATCTGTGAAAATGGTACAGGCACTGGGTGGATCGGCCACACCGATTCCCTGGGGTGAATTATATACGGCTCTTCAGCAGGGTGTGGTAGATGGTGCTGAAAATAATCCCCCCAGTTTTTACCTTTCTAGACATTACGAGGTATGCAAATTCTACAGTCTCGATGAACACACTGCCGTACCCGATATTTTATTGATGAGTACCGTCGTCTGGAACAGCCTCTCGCAGGATGAGCAGAAATGGTTACAAGAGGCCGTCGATGAATCGGTAGAAAAACAAAAGATACTATGGAAAGAGGCGTCGGAAAATGCCCTGAAAGAGGTCCAGAAAGCGGGTGTGGAAGTGATCTATCCTGATAAAAAACCGTTTAGAGAAGCAGTCCGCGCCATGCATGAATCGTATAAAGGGACATCCATTTATGACCTGATCAAGGAGATAGAAAAGATCAAATGAACAGTATTTATATGATGTAATGTATTAATTTCTATTATGTACTTAGGAGCAAGTATATGACAACCCTTACTAAAAGAATTTCAAAAGTCTTAGAGATATTCCTGATTATATTAATGTCTGTTATTGTAATCGATGTTACCTGGCAGGTATTTACACGGTTTATACTGCAGGATCCCAGCTCTTTTACCGAAGAGCTTGCTGGATTTCTTTTGATTTGGATCGGTCTTCTTGGGGCAAGTTATGCCGTGTATACCAAAGCCCATCTGGGGATCGATATCCTGGCAAGAAAAATGGATATCGCTGCCAGACGGGTACTGGAAATTGTCATTCATTCCATTGTAATACTTTTTTCTTTTTTCATTCTTGTTTTGGGCGGCTTACGGCTGGTAAATATTACGTTTACATTAAAGCAAATATCCCCGTCCATGGGTTTACCGATGGGATATGTCTATATTGTCCTGCCACTGACAGGGATACTGATCATTTATTATTCAATTGTTATGATTATCTCGACTTTCAAATCGGAGAGTCTTGAACCATTGGATGATAAACATATCACCTACGTTGAATAACAGGGAGATATATTTATGGAACTATCTGTTCTTATCCTGATTCTGAGTTTTGTTATATTGCTTCTGTTAAATGTACCTATTGCCATTAGTATTGGTATGGCGACGGTTCTGACGATGCTTTTTACCATTGATTTTGCGCCGGCTATCACCACTGTCGCTCAGCAGATGGCAACAGGAATTAATAGTTTTGCGCTTTTAGCCATTCCTTTTTTCATTTTATCCGGATTATTGATGGGCCGGGGAGGAATTGCCAGACGATTGATTGACTTTGCAAAAGTATTGGTTGGTATGTTTCCCGGAGGATTGGCCTATGTTAATATTCTGGCATGCATGTTTTTTGGCTCAATATCGGGATCTGCGGTTGCTGCCACCTCCGCCATTGGTGGTTTTATGATCCCGGTGATGAAAAAAGAAGGTTATGACAATGATTTTAATGCTGCAATAACCGTTACTGCCTCCACCACAGGCCTACTTATACCACCGAGCAATGTATTGATCGTTTATTCTCTGGCCAGTGGCGGAGTTTCCATTGCTGCCTTATTTATCGCCGGATATCTTCCTGGTATTCTCGTCGGTCTGGGATTAATAGTAGTTGCAGCAATTATTTCTGTCATCAAGGGATACCCCGTGGGTGATAGGGTTAATTTCATACAATCGATAAAAAAACTGCTCGATGCTGTTCCCAGCTTGTTATTAGTGATCATTGTAATTGGTGGAATCATTGCCGGGTATTTTACGGCCACTGAGGCCAGTGCGGTGGCCGTTATTTATTCACTTCTTTTATCCGTCTTTGTATATCGCGAAGTCAAAATAAAAGAATTACCGGGCATTTTGTTAAAAACTGTGGAAACGACAGCTATTGTCATGATCCTGATAGGTACATCTAAAGCGATGTCCTGGATTTTATCATATGAAAATATTCCGCAAACAATTAGTGCCACGTTGATCGCGCTTACAGAAAGCAAAATCATAATTTTTCTGATGATCAATCTGATGTTGCTTATCGTCGGTACTTTTATGGATATGACGCCTGCGGTGCTTATCTTTACACCGATTTTTCTGCCCGTCGCTGTACAATTAGGGATGGATCCTATTCATTTCGGTATCATGATGGTTCTAAATTTATGTATTGGTCTCTGTACACCACCCGTTGGAAGTGTCCTTTTTGTCGGCTGCAGTATCGCTGGAACGTCGATTACATCGATGATTCGGCCGCTTTTGCCGTTATATGTGGCAATGATTGTGGCATTAATGCTGGTTACCTATATTCCTGAAATCAGCCTGTTTCTCCCAAGATTTTTTGGTTATTGAGATACGGGGGGTTGTAAATAAATAGCATAGAAGCTTATATATCCCCCATAGTCCCCCTTTATCAAGGTCGAAGATCCGCCCACTGGCGGGGGGAGACAGATCATGCAATTCTGATAAATTGTGCCAATAAATCAAATCTACAACAGCATCTGTTAAGGGGAAATTAAGTTGTGCATATATGAAAAATGATTTTGGTAATTATGATCAATAGGAGTGAGTTAGTATGAAGGAAAACATTACGCTTGGAAAATACTCAATCGGTGTTGGCGATCGGTTTGCCCATCAGGCGAAAGCGCAGCTAAATGCTGTTATTAAAGCCTACGATCAGGGTGTACTGGTAGCTCCTGTCTGGAATAAATCTTATCGGGAACACACCATTATTAAGAGCCAACCTTCTCAAACCCGGGAACAAGCCGATATAGCTGTCCGAGCACTCAAATGGCCGGAAAACTATTTTGTGGATGCTGATCATGTGAATATTGATTCCGTGGAATTTTTTCTGGATAGCAGCGATTTTTTCACTTTAGATGTGGCTGATTATATTGGTAAAACGGCAGATATTGCAAATATCGATGCGTTTATTCAAAAACAAAGACCATTTATCGGGAGTCTCGAAATTCCCGGTATTGAAGAAAAATTTATTATTGATGAAAAACGAGTGCAAGGTGTTGCTCAAACCTATCTCAAAGCGATTGAAGAAGCCGGAAAAATTTACAGAAAAATATTGGAGACAAAGCAAAGCGAGCGGTTTATAGTTGAAGTTTCCATGGATGAGACTGATCAACCCCAGTCACCATTGGAAATATTTTTTATTCTTTCCGCGCTCAAGGACGAAGGAATACCGGTTGAAACATTGGCGCCAAAATTCAGCGGTCGATTTAATAAAGGCGTTGATTATGTGGGAGATCTAGGTCGCTTCCGCCGGGAATTTGAGCAGGATCTGGCCGTTCTTCAGTTGGCTGTCAAGGAATTTGGTTTACCGGAAACTTTGAAACTGAGTGTTCATTCCGGAAGTGATAAATTTTCTCTTTACCCAATTATAAGGGACGCCATTCGCTCCTTTAATTCCGGTCTGCATATAAAAACAGCCGGAACAACGTGGCTGGAAGAATTAATTGGCTTGGCTCTTGCAGAAGGCAATGGGTTGGATATAGTCAGAGAAGTCTATTATAAATCTCTTCAACGTTTCGATGAGCTATGTAAACCCTATGCTACCGTGATTGATATCGATAAAAAAAATCTTCCTTCTATGGAGACAGTGAATTCCTGGGATGGAATCACATTTGCACGGGCGCTGCGTCATGATCAAAATTGCTCGGATTATAATCCGGATATGAGGCAATTATTGCATGTTGGATATAAAATTGCTGCCGAAATGGCATCACAATTTTATCCGGCCCTTGAGAAATATGCCGATACAATTGCCGAGCAAGTGTCCGGGAATCTCTATGAAAGACATATAAAACCTTTGTTTTTATAGGAGTAAGTGGTCTGGATTTAATATAAAATGTGATATCAATATAAATTTGGGATAATTTTAAAACAATCGGAATCTTTGAAATAAGTATACTCTAATTTCCCCTTAATAAAGGGGATTAAGGGGATGTAAAAAGTTTGATTATCCTATAACCTTTTTTAATATACAACCCCCTAACCCCCTTTTCTAAGGGGGAATTAAATTATTGATTTTATGTAAGTTAATAAATCTTTCATTATGAGTTGCCAATAATTTTAACGTAAATAATTTTAAAGGAGAATTAGCAATGAGTAATTATGATATCGGATTAATAGGTTTAGCGGTGATGGGTGAGAATCTAGTCTTAAATATGGAAAGTCATGGATTTTCGGTAGCTGTATTTAATCGGACGACCAGTAAAGTGGATGCCTTTATGGAAGGTCGTGCCAAAGGTAAAAATATTAAAGGATGCCACAGTATCGAAGAGTTGACAAAAAGCCTAAAAACACCACGAAAAGTAATGATGCTGGTAAAAGCAGGTAAACCGGTTGATGAGTTTATTGATCTGATCATTCCCCATTTGGAAAAAGGTGATATCATTATTGATGGCGGAAATAGTCATTTTCCCGATTCCATTCGAAGAACCAAATATGTTGAAGGTAAAGGGCTACTATATATCGGAACCGGGGTTTCCGGTGGAGAAGAAGGGGCTTTACTTGGTCCCTCGATTATGCCCGGTGGATCCGCTGGGGCCTGGCAGCATGTCAAACCGATTTTTCAATCGATTGCCGCCAAGGTCGACGATGGTTCCCCATGTTGTGAATGGATTGGAAACGATGGTGCCGGCCATTTTGTTAAAATGGTACATAATGGGATAGAATATGGTGATATGCAGATGATTTGTGAATCGTATTGGATTATGAAGAATGTGCTGGACATGTCCACGGAAGAGATGCAACCGGTATTCGGAGAATGGAATAAGGGAGAACTTGATAGCTATTTGATCGAGATTACACGCGATATCATGAGTAAAAAAGATGATGTAACCGGCAAGGCCATGGTTGATGTAATTTTGGACACAGCCGGACAGAAAGGTACCGGTAAATGGACCAGCCAGGCGGCGTTAGATCTTGGTATACCGATGCAAACCGTCGCAGAGGCCGTATTTGCACGGGCTATGAGTGCGATTAAAGATGAACGGGTATCCGCCTCTAAGAATCTCAGCGGCCCTGTGCCAAATTTTTCCGGTAATAAAACTGATTTTATAGAAAAAATCAGGAAAGCCTTGTATGCATCAAAGATTTGTTCCTATGCCCAGGGATTTCAGTTAATGCGCGCAGCTGCCGAGGAGTACCAATGGGATCTAAATTATGGTGATATCGCTTTAATGTGGCGGGGCGGATGTATTATCCGTGCCCAGTTTCTCGGGAAAATAAAAGAAGCTTTTGACAAAAATCCCGCATTGCAAAATCTGTTGCTTGATAATTATTTTAAAAATGTGATAGAAAAAAATCAGGATGCCTGGCGGGAAGTAGTCGCAGCCGCGATAACCAATGGTATCCCCGTGCCGGCCTTCAGCAGTGCACTGGCTTATTATGATGGCTATCGCAGTGCAGTTCTCCCGGCCAACCTCTTGCAGGCACAGCGTGATTATTTTGGTGCCCATACGTATGAAAGGGTAGATAAACCGCGGGGTGAGTTTTTCCATACCAACTGGACCGGTAGGGGCGGCACAACCGCTTCTACGACGTATACCGTATAAGCGTGGTTAAAATGTATCGCAGAGAATTGATTTAAAGAACTCAC
>CAZBBC010000097.1:0-18015 GCA_964489835.1 uncultured Calditrichota bacterium | reverse complement strand
GGCAAGAAGAAAAGAGAAGAGAGAAGAGCGAAAAGCGTGGAGCGTGGAGCGAAGCGAGTTTAAAAAATTCAGTGAAGCAAGCGGCAGAATTTCTTCAAATTATTTTACAGCCTTGATTTTTTGGTTCTTTTGTATCAAGACAAAAGAACAAATAAAAAAACTTTGCGGTTAAAACATTATCACATAGAGAATTAATATAAAGGAGAAGTGAAATGAAAAAATTATCTGCAAGCCCTGCTCATCTTACTCGGAGAAATTTCCTCAAACAAACCGCTTATCTTTCCGGCGGAGCGCTGCTATCCGCCAAAGCTGCCGGTGTTTTTGCAGCCGGATCGGATCGGCTTGGTATTGCTCTGATTGGGTGCGGCAATCGCGGCACCTTTGACCTCATTAAATGTCTGCATTCCTCACCTGGTATAGCATTAATCGCCATGGCCGATATGTTCCAGGACCAGCTGGACAGCTCGATAGAGAGAATTCGCAAAGATATCACCGATCCGGATAAAGTTCGTGTGACTCCGGAGACAATGTTTCTCGGTTTTGACGCCTATAAAAAGGTTCTGGCGATGAAAGAGGTCGATCTGGTTCTTTTAACCACACCTCCGGGCTTTCGTCCGGAGATGCTCAAGGCCGCTGTGGAGGCAGGAAAACACATCTTTATGGAAAAACCGGGAGCGGTTGATCCGGTCGGTATCCGGTCCCTTTTTGAAAGTACTGCCCTTGCCACAAAAAAGGGCTTGGCCATCGCCGCCGGATTCCAGCAACGCTGGATGCCGCAATACATCGAATTACTCAAACGTGCCCGCGAGGGCCAGATCGGACAGATTACCAGTGCTCAGGCTTACTGGGCCGGCGATATGGTCAAATGGCACTGGGAACCGAGAAAACCGGAATGGTCGGACATGGAATGGCAGATTCGTTGCTGGCCCTATTTCACCTGGCTGTCCGGCGATTGTTATGTTGAACAAATCGTTCATAATCTGGATGTAATGAACTGGATGATGGGAAGTACACCGCTTTCCTGCTTCGGGATGGGCGGCAGGGCTGTCAGGACAGGACCGGAGTTTGGTAATATTTATGATCATTTCACCGTGGAGTATCAATATCCGAACGGTATCCGCAACCTGGCCATGAGTGCACAAATGGCCGGCACCACTAACCGCGTATACAACCGGATAGAAGGAACCAAAGGCTGGGGGATGGTCAACCGGGCCACCTCACATATCGAAGGTCTTAATCCCTTCAAGTATGATGGAGAACCAAAAAGCGCCGAAGAAGCACTTTTTGCAGCATTGATTCAAGGGATCCGAGACGGCAAACCGATGAATGATGGAAAGATCGTCGCTGAAGCTACCATGACGGCGATCATGGGACGAACCAGTGCCTATACCGGCAGGGAACTGAAATGGGATTGGGTGATGAAAGCATCCAAACTGGATCTGCGTCCCAAGAAATATGAAATAGGGCCCCTGCCGGTGGAACCGGTGGCTCTGCCGGGAATCACCCAATTGGTGTGATTGAGAAATTTGATTTATCTCTCCAGAGGCGCAAAGATTAATTAGGAATTAGGAACTCGGAACTTGGAACTTGGAATTTATTTGGGATTTGGTACATGGGATTTACCAATAGGCTGGAGAACGACATCATTTATCGTATGAATATAAATATTTAAACCACAGAGCTCACGAAAAACACGAAGTGCTATTTAAAAACTCTACGATTCTGCGAGAGAGTTAATAAATGATTTCAAAATACCGGAGGAAGAAAAATGAGAAAAAATATACATACGTTTTGGCCGATCATTTTTCTATTTTTCATTATCTCATGCTCCCAACAATCCAAGGACAACGTTTCCATCCATAAAAAGCATGAATTTAATGGTCCGTATTCGGGATCATATTTAAACAGGATTGCTTTTCCTTTAGGTGGTATTGGTGCCGGAATGATTTGTCTGGAGGGTACGGGTTGTATCTCACATGTTTCAATCAGAAACAAAATGGATTTTTATAACGAACCCTATGCTTTTGCTGCTATCTGCATCAAAGGTCAGGAAAATTTGGCGAAAGTATTGGAAGGTCCCGTCCCGGATTGGAAAAAATTTGGAATGCCGCAAACAGGAAACGGCGCCGGAAAAAGCACATACGGATTGCCGAGATTTGATCAGGCTTCCTTTACCGCCAGATTTCCGTTCGGAACTGTAACTTTAAAAGATTCTGAAATTCCTATAGATGTACAGATTATCGGATGGAGTCCGTTTATTCCCGGAGATGCGGATCATTCCAGTCTTCCTGTCGCCGCCCTGGAATATCGGTTTAAAAATAAAAGTAGTAATTCGATTGCTGCTGTTTTTTCCTATCATACAAAAAATTTTATAAAAATAGACCGGGAAAGTCATCACCGATCTGAACCTTCCAGTGGTATCGGGTCGGCAACCAATGGATTTACACTGTGGCAGAAAGGAAGTGCGGAACATCCCGAAGATGAGGGCGTTTTTACCCTCTTCGTTGATGATAATAATGCGGTTGTTGATCATTGCTGGTTTCGGGGCGGTTGGTGGGATCCGGCAACTATCGCCTGGAAAAATATTCAGGAAGCAAAACTGATCAACAACCCTCCCATCAACGGTAACAGTCCCGGTGCCTCACTTTCCGTGCCTTTTACTTTAGAGCCGGGTGCTGAAAAAACAATCCATTTGATGCTTGCCTGGCATGTACCCAAGACCAATATAAGAGAGGGTAAAGATCCGGAAGATTCCTCAACCAACGCGTGTTGTGCTATACAAACCTATGTTCCATGGTATGCTGGTAGATTTAATAATATCGAGGAATTAAGTAACTACTGGCGTAATCATTATCATGATTTGCGTCAAAAAACCGCCTTGTTCCGGGATACATTTTATGATTCAAATCTTCCGGATGAAGTCCTTGAGGCGGTTGCAGCTAACCTGACCATTTTAAAATCTCCCACGGTCATGCGACAAACCGATGGTCGTCTATGGTGTTGGGAGGGGTGCTCCGATAATAGTGGCTGCTGTTTTGGCTCCTGTACTCACGTGTGGAATTATGCCCAGGCCATCCCCCATCTGTTCCCGAAACTGGAACGCAGTTTACGGGAGACTGAATTCATGGTCAGTCAGAATGAAAAAGGACATCAGGCATTTCGAACTGCTTTTCCCATCCGGCCTATATCGCATGATTTTCATTCCGCGGCAGACGGCCAACTCGGCGGTATGATGAAAGTTTATCGTGAATGGCGTATCGGCGGTAATACCCAATGGCTGAAATCACTCTGGCAACCGATTAAAATGAGTATGGACTATTGTATTAAAACATGGGATCCGGGAGAAAAAGGTATACTAGAGGAACCTCATCATAACACCTATGATATAGAGTACTGGGGACCCAATGGACATTGTACCAGTTTTTATCTTGGTGCACTAGCTGCAATGATCAAAATGGGAAAAACTATTGGTGAAGACGTTTCTTACTATGAAAATCTGATACAGAAAGGGCGCCGGTATTTGGAATATGATTTGTTCGATGGTGAATACTTTTTCCAGAAAATAAAATGGACAGGTTTACGGGCAAAAAATCCTGTAGAGGCAGCAGGCGGTCATTGGAATGTCAATTATTCATCGGAAGCACTTGAACTTCTTAAACAGGAGGGTCCCAAATACCAATACGGTAAAGGCTGTTTGTCCGATGGCTTGTTGGGATGCTGGATCGCCCAAATGTGCGGTCTTGGTGAAATAATCGATCAAAACAAAGTGACTAGCCACCTCCAGGCCGTCTACAAATATAATCTAAAACATGACCTTTCTGATCATGTCAACCCGCAAAGACCCGCCTATGCCCTGGGTAACGAAGGCGGACTGCTTTTATGTACCTGGCCCAAAGGCGGAAAATTATCACTTCCATTTGTGTATAGTAATGAAGTCTGGACTGGTATTGAATACCAGGTAGCCTCGCACCTGATGCTTGAAGGATTGGTCGAAAAGGGTCTGGAGATTGTTCGCACCTGCCGGGATAGATATGATGGCAGGATTCGAAATCCCTTTAATGAATACGAATGTGGCCACTGGTATGCACGGGCAATGTCAAGTTATGGGTTATTGCAAGGTTTAACCGGGGTGCGATTTGATGCGTTCGATCAAACGTTATATATCGATTCGAAAATCGGTAAGAACTTTAAAAGTTTTCTGGCCACGGAGACAGGCTTTGGTGCGGTCGGACTTCAGAACGGGAAGCCGTTTATTGATGTAAAATGGGGTCATATTCCTGTCAAATATTGTATGGTTTCAGGTGTAAAGATGGAGATTGAGGTAATTTCAAAAAAGAAAATTTAACCTGCTGCATCATGAGCAAATATAGTAATGAATACATACCGCAGCCTATTGCTGCAATCCAAAAAAGAAGTCCACGGATTACACGGATTAACACGGATTAAAACTAAAATAATTATTAATAAATAGTAGCATCGCTGCGCGTGCCTGCCGTGGCGGGCCGCTGCGAGAAATGAAGAATTCGAGTACCAAAAAATTTTACTAAAAAAACAAAGTTTTTTGCAACAATAGCATATAGAGAAAGATATCAATAATGGCTAATGCATTTAATCGCCGAAATTTTCTAAAAACAATGGGAATCGGCACCACGGCACTGGGTACCCTGGGATTGGGCTGTCTTAAACAGAATGGACCTTCTCAAAAACTGCCGAATATCATTTTTATCCTGGTCGATGATATGCGCTGGGATCAACTGGGATTGACCGGACATCCATTTGCACGGACACCCAATCTGGACCGGATCGGTGAAGAAGGAGTAAACTTTGAGAACGCTTTTGTCTGCACCCCGCTCTGCTCCCCCAGTCGAGCCAGTTTTCTGACCGGTCAGTATCCGCATAAACACCGGATCATCAACAATGATCGCAATGGCTTGTCATTTATCAGCCACAAACTGGTAACTTTCCCCCAGTTATTGCGTCAGGCCGGTTACGAAACCGCCTTTATCGGCAAGTGGCATATGGGAGACGATGACACACGCCGACCTGGTTTCGATCACTGGATCAGTTTCCGCGCCCAGGGATTATTTATTGATCCGGTATTGAATGTAAATGGTCAAAGAAGACAGTACAGCGGTTATATGACCGATCTGCTCAACCGCGAGGCAGTCGAATTCGTGGAGAAAAAGCACGAACGGCCTTTTCTGCTTTATCTGTCCCATAAAGCAGTGCATGCACCATATATACCGGCGGAGCGTCATAAAAATCTTTATCCGGATGCCCGATATGGTCCACCGGTGAGCGCCAGTGACGATCTCAGCGGGAAACCGGTATTGAGAAGAAAAGTAGCTCCTGTCGATGTACTCCGGATTCCGGGAGCTACACCGGAACCGGGAGAACCCCGTTACGGTCGCGGAACCGGCCGGGAAGATATTTTTCTCGATCATCTTCGCTGTCTATCCTCGGTTGATGAGGGGATTGGTATGATTTTTGACGTTCTGGAAAAGACCGGGCAGTTAGATGAAACCCTGATTATTTTCGCCAGCGATAACGGATTTCTTTTTGGAGAGCATGGTTTATTCATGAACAAACGAGTGGCTTATGAAGAATCGTTACGCATTCCTTTATTAATGCGTTATCCAAAATTAATCAAACCGGGAAGCAAGCGGGATCAGCTGGTTTTAAATCTTGATATCGCCCCTACCCTTTATGATATGGTTGGAATTCAGGCACCGATCAATATTCATGGAAAATCGCTTTTACCTTTACTAAGCAATCCGGACGAAAACCTCCGGAACGAAATTCTTGCCGAATACTATCTGGAAAAAATCACACCACTTTATGCCGGCTGGCAGGCAGTCCGAACCGATCGCTGGAAATATATTCATTATCCGGAGTTGGAAGGAATGGATGAATTATACGATCTGCAGGTTGATCCTCATGAAATGAAAAACCTTTTTAAACTACCGACGCATCAAATGACGGTAAAACAAATGCAAACAAAGCTAAGGGATTTAATGGCATCAAGCGATTGAATCAATTAAGAAATATGTGGGATTTAAAGTAACACCAATTAAATCCCAATGTCCAATGTCAAATGCCAAATCAAATCCCAAGCTCCAAAGTCCAATCGGATCTCCACTCTTAATATATGAAGTACAATATCATTTGTCATTAGGATTTGGGATTTCATTTGTAATTGGGATTTGGTAATTGGGGTTTAATTTTTTGCCTGCCCCATTTGTTGTGGTAAAAATATTGATTATTTTATATCTATGAACGATTATTCACCTTTTGTGAAGTATCATTCACATTTTGTGAACGATACTTCCAAATGCCAATTCCATTCAATCCGTTATAACCTTTTGTTTTTTTATTCTTTAAATGATATATTTCAAATTGGCATAAAATTTGAACCCGAAAATTTGACTCTTGGTAATTTTTGCTTAATCCAACGGGAGAACTGAAAAACACTTATCAGACGTAGGTAACCAGGATTGAGGTAGTGTCAAAATTTATATCAAAGCTGAAAAACAGTACGCTTAACCACGGTGACGATAGGAGAAAAAATGAATTTCAACGAGCAAATTCTTCAGACTATTTCAGATGGATACATTCTGGCAGACGTCAAAGGCGATATTATCGATGTTAATCTTTCATATTGTCAGATGGTTAAATATTCCCGGAATGAACTGCTCCAAATGAATATCAGAGAGCTGGATGTAAAATTTACTCTTAAGGATTTTGATCATCAAATCAAACAGATGATCAAACGGGAGTATGACAGGTTCGAGACCCGGCATAAGGGCAAAGATGGAACAATAATCGATTTGGAAGTCAGTAGTATCATCATACCCCGTGAGAAGGAACAGCTGATCGCTGCTTTTATTCGTGATATCACTACCAGCAGAAGAGCGGAGGAAGCTCTGCGTGTCAGTGAAGAACGCTTTCGTCTGACCTTTACGACCAGCCCTGATTCGATAAACATCAACCGGATGAGCGATGGCATGTATGTGGATATTAATGAGGGGTTTAGCAATAGTATGGGTTATGCCCGGGATGAGGTAATCGGAAAATCTTCTCTTGAGCTTAATATCTGGGAAAATGCCCAGGACCGGAAACAACTAGTAAAAATGCTTCAGGAGAAAGGGAGCGTTGACAATTTTGAAGCCGAGTTTCGCACAAAAGATGGTAAACTTAAAACAGGTTTAATGTCCGCTTCCACGATCAATTTAAACGGTGAAACACACATCATTTCCGTAACCCGTGACATTACTGACCGGAAACAATCCAAGATTGCCTTGGAGGAGAGCGAGCGGATGCTGGGGACATTAATTGCCAACATGCCCGGTATGGCTTACCGCTGTCTTTCGGATAAAAATTGGACCATGGAATTTGTCAGCGAGGGCAGTATCGAATTGACCGGCTATAAACCTGAAGACCTGGTCAGGAATAAGGTCATCTCTTTTGGCGAAGTTATCCATCCGGAAGACCGTCAGAAAGTATGGAAAACGGTCCAGTCGGCGCTAAAAAAGAGGAAACCTTTTCTTTTAGAGTACCGGATACGTACTGCTGCAAATGAGGAAAAATGGGTCTGGGAAAAAGGCAGCGGTATTTTTTCTAATGATAAAAAATTGTTAGCACTCGAAGGATTTATTACGGATATCACTACCCGTAAGCTGATGGAAGGCGCTTTGCAACAATCCGAGGAGAAGTATCGCCAACTGGTTGAGAATCTTAATGATGCCGTCTATAGCGTTGATATACATGGTATTATCACTTACATCAGTCCGATTATATATCAGATGGCCGGTTATGCAGCAGAAGAAGTTATCGGCGTTCCCTTTTTAAATTTTATTCACCCCGATGATCGTTCTGAAATCGCAGCCCGGTTCAAGAGTATGTCGGAAACAATACTTGAACCGGCTGAGTACCGGTTATTAATGAAGGATGGTCAATTTTGTTTTGTCCGCTCTTCAAACCGTCATTTATTTGAGAATGGAGTCCTGATTGGCATTAGTGGTACTCTGACCGATATCAGCGCACGCAAACGCGCAGAAGAAGAAATCCGTAAACTGTCCCAGGCCGTGGAACAAAGCCCGGCGTCGGTCGTGATAACTGATCTCGAAGGTAATTTAGAATATGTTAATCAGAAATTCAGTGAGGTAACCGGATATAGTTTTGAAGAAGTAAAGGGCATGAACCCGCGGATACTAAATTCCGGTGAGACACCAAGACAACAATACAAGGAACTTTGGGAAACGATTACGTCAGGTCTGGTTTGGAACGGTCAGTTTCACAATAAAAAGAAAAACGGTGAACTCTTCTGGGAAGACGCCATGATCAGCCCCATCTTTAATAATAAAAACAAGATCACGCACTACCTTGGCATCAAGGAAGATATTACAGAAAAGAAAGAGCTGGAAGAACAATTCCGGCAATCACAGAAAATGGAAGCTATCGGTCAGCTGGCTGGTGGTGTGGCCCACGATTTTAACAATTTACTGACTGTGATTAACGGATACACCGAGCTGGTACTTACCCGGCTTGACCGTCTGGATCCTTCCTTTGATCAGGTGCAGCAGATCAAACAGGCCGGTCATCGTGCCAGTACGCTGACCCGGCAGCTGTTAGCCTTCAGCCGCCGGCAGATACTTCAGCCGAAAGTTCTGGATGCGAACCACTTATTGCAGAATATGGAAAAAATGCTGCATCGTGTGATTGGAGAGAATATCGATCTTATTACCATCTATTTTAAAAATCTGGGTAAGATTAATGCCGATCCGGGACAAATCGAGCAGGTAATATTGAATCTGGTAGTCAATGCCCGTGACGCCATGCCTTCCGGTGGAAAACTAACCGTCGAAACCATGAACGTCCGTTTAACCGATGAGTTTGTCCGCCGTCATAAAGGTGCCACTACCGGTTGGTTTGTGATGCTTGCGGTCACCGATACTGGCAGTGGAATGGACGAAGAAACACAAAGTCGCATCTTTGAACCCTTTTACACAACCAAAGGGATCGGCAAGGGCACCGGATTGGGACTTTCCACTGTTTACGGTATCGTCAAACAAAGCGGTGGAAGTATCTGGGTATACAGCGAACCCGGGGCGGGGACATCCATTAAGGTATATATCCCCCTGATAGAAGAATCCATACATGACGAAGCTGATTCGGAACCGTTAACAAGAACAGCCGGCGGCACTGAGACTATTCTGATTGTTGAGGATGATGATGCGGTGCGTAAGCTAGCCTCTATATCTCTCCAAATGTACGGTTATAATATTATCACCGCTAAAGATGGCGATGAAGCGCTGGCCCGCATGGAAACATATACCAAAGATATCCAGCTGTTGTTAACGGATGTAATCATGCCCAATATCAGCGGCAGGGAATTAGCCCGACAACTCTCCCAGGGACGGCCAAACCTTAAATTACTTTTCATGTCAGGATACACCGATCATTCTATCGTTGAGCATGGTATATTGAACGAAAAGACCAATTTTATCCAAAAACCTTTCTCCCCCGAATTCCTCGCCCGAAAAGTGCGTGAAATACTTGACCGGAAACTGGAAAATTAGTTATACTTCCCTGCATGTGGAACAATTTTCTAATCGCAATCGCAAAGATCAGTTGGTAATTGGTAATTAGGGAACTGGGAATTCGTCTCAAGTCATCCCGCGTGATCCTCTAAGGTGTTGGTACTATTAAAAAATTGCCTTAAAATAATTTGTTAGAAATTCCTCGCGAAACGGGATGGTGCTTTTGTATCAAGTCGAAGATTCGCCCTTTTGGCGGGACAAAAGAACAAAAATGAATCTCTACGTACTTTGCGTTTCCGTTGCGCCGCCCGCCATATAGGCGGGGACAGGTTCTTGCTTGCCCGCCTCTGGCGTGGCGGTTAAACAAAATATTAGAATATTTTAAGATCTATTGATAATTTACATCGATCAAAAAGGATTTTATGAATGATGAAAAATGAAAAAAATTTAAAAAGAACATTCTCACAAACCCGGGTCGTTTTAATAATTGGCACAATCCTGCTTTTTTGCTCAGGTGCTTTTTTATCCAGCTGTGAAAATCAACGCCATACCTCCCGGCAGCAACTGCAGGAAGGCTTTCAAAGTCCACCAGATTCCACCCGTCCCGGCGTCTACTGGTATTTTATGGACGGTAACATTTCCAGGGAAGGAATGACCGCTGATTTGGAATCGATGAAAGAAGCCGGTATTGGAAATGTCCTTTTCCTGGAAGTAAATGTAGGTGTTCCGCGTGGACCCGTGGATTTGCTTAGTGAAGAGTGGCAGGATTTATTCAGGCATGCCGTACATGAAGCCGAGCGATTGGGCATCGAATTCACCATGGGGGTCGGTCCGGGATGGAGTGGTAGTGGCGGGCCCTGGGTAAAACCGGAGCAGTCCATGCAGCACCTGGTTGCCAGTTCTATCAAAGTTAAGGGACCCTCAACCTATAATGCCATTCTACCGGTAGCGGAACCCCGTCGGCCCTACTTTGGTGAAGGTGCCTTGACCGAACAGCTAAAAAAACAATGGAAGGCATATTATGAAGATGTATTCGTCGTGGCCTTCCCCACACCCCTTTTGGAAAAGAAGATGGAGGATAGTGACGAAAAGGCGCTTTACTACCGTGCCCCTTATACCTCACGACCCAATGTAAAACCCTATTTAGCGGCACCGGCATACTTTCCTGAAGCACCAGTCGGCGCAGCAATCGAAAAAGAGAAAATCATTGATCTCACAGACCGGTTGCAATCGGATGGAAGAATCAAATGGGATGTTCCTCCCGGTCAATGGACGATTATGCGTTTCGGGAAACGCAATAACGGCGCGGTCACCCGGCCGGCACCTCAACCCGGACTGGGATTTGAGGCCAATAAATTTGACGCCGACGATTTTGATGCTCACTTTGAGATATACGTGGGTAAACTGTTGAAAAAAACCGGCCATCGAAAAAAAGAATCTGCTGCCGGGTGGACAATGCTGCACATGGATAGCTGGGAAATGGGTGCCCAGAATTGGACGAAAGGATTTCGTGAAGAATTCCTGTCACGCCGGGGTTACGACCCCTTACCATTTCTGCCCACCTATACCGGTTGTATTGTTGATAATCTCGAAATGAGCGAACGATTTCTCTGGGACGTTCGACTGACAGCGCAGGAGTTGGTACTGGAGAATCATGCCGGGCGGATCAAGGAATTAGGCCGTCAATACGGATTGGGACTTTCCATAGAACCCTATGATATGAATCCCTGTGCCGATCTTGATCTCGGCGCGCTCGCCGATGTCCCAATGTGTGAGTTTTGGAGTAAAGGATTTGGTTTTAATTCAGCATTCAGTTGTATTGAAGCCACTTCCATCGCCCACATTATGGGCCGTCCTGTTGTGGCCGCAGAAGCCTTTACCGCAGGCGGGGATGAAGCCTGGAAACTCTATCCCGGTGCCTTGAAGAACCAGGGAGACTGGGCCTTTGCTACCGGTATCAATCGCTTTTTTTATCACACCTTTGCACATCAACCTTTGGGTGAGGAATATCGACCAGGTATGACCATGGGGCCCTATGGTGTTCACTGGGATAGAGGACAAACCTGGTGGACCATGTCTTCCTCATATCACAAGTACATCTCACGCTGTTCATATCTCTTACAACAGGGAAACACGGTGGCCGATGTCCTCTATCTGACACCGGAAGGCGCTCCGCACGTCTTTCTCCCTCCTAAGTCAGCATTGGAAGAGAATGATACCATTCCCGACCGGCGCGGCTATAATTTTGACGGATGTTCACCTGATATGCTGATCTCAAAAGCCGCTGTCCGGGATCATCAGATCATTTTCCCCGGTGGCGCCTCCTATCACCTTTTGGTTTTACCGGCATTTGAAACGATGACCCCGGAATTGCTTAATAAAATTGAATTTTTATTAAAAGAGGGGGCAACAGTCACAGGCGCTCCCCCACTCAAATCACCAAGTCTTGTTAACTATCCAAAATGTGATGAGGAGGTGCGTTCAAAAGCTGAGGTGATTTGGGGCGGCTGGCAACCACCAATGACAAAGGAGGAACGTCCCTATGAAAAAGGTAGAATCTATTGGGGCGGTGATCTTGCTAAACATGAGGCAGCGGATCTATATCCCCGTTATGATGCAACCGCAGCATTATTAAAACAACTGGGTGTTCCCGAAGATTTTAAATCATCCGGTTCGGTTCGTTATACCCATCGTACCACCCCTGATCTGGAAATATACTTTGTTGCTAATCGTGAAAATCAGAACATAAATGCCGATTGCTTCTTCAGGATTACCCATGGCACCCCTGAATTATGGGATCCTTTGACCGGGGAAATCCGTCGACTACCTGATTTTAACCAACACGAAAATTATACCAGGGTACCTTTACAATTTGAGCCCTATCAGAGCTTTTTTATTATTTTTGACAAGAATGACAGGTCGGAAGCTAAGAATGCTTCGGGTGAAAAGAATTTCCAGGAAATAATATTGGGCACTGATATTGAAGGTCCCTGGAATGTGTCCTTTGACCCAAAATGGGGCGGAATCGAGAATGTAACATTTGAGAAACTGGAAGACTGGACGACACGTCCGGAGGACGGGATAAAGCACTATTCCGGTATCGCCGTCTATCGTAAAAACTTTGATCTCCCGGAAAAGAATATGATTAAAAAGAATGTAGAATATTACCTTGATCTGGGTGAAGTCAAGAATCTTGCCAGGATTCGGCTTAACGGAGACGATCTGGGTGTCATCTGGACAGCACCCTGGAGGATTAATATAACGAACGCTGTTAAGCAAAAGGTAAACCAACTTGAAATTGAGGTTGTAAATCTTTGGCCCAATCGACTCATCGGCGATGAAAAATTTCCGAATGATGGCATCAAAAATGGTCATTGGCCCGATTGGCTGCTTGAAAAAAAACCACGAACGAGTGGCCGCTATACATTTACGACTAAAAAATATTACACAAAAGATTCCCCCTTACTGAAATCAGGATTGCTCGGCCCGGTTAAAATATTGTCTGTTTCGAATAACTGACATCGGGATTGGATAAAAGAACAAAGAGAAAATCTCTCGCAGAGCCAGCAAGCCGTAGAGTTCACTTCAGAATTTGGAATTAGGTACAACGAATTTTATTAATAAACCACAGAGCACACGAAGAGCACGAAGTTATTTTTAATAATTTATAAAATCTTCGTGATCTTCGAGCGCTTCGTGGTTAAAAAAATATCAAGTCTATGAAACTAAGTATTAGTATAAAACCAAACATCATTAGGGAGTCTTATGAAGCAGACAATTCTAATCACTTTACTAATATTTGCCATGAATGCGTGCATTGAAATGAAAATTCCCTGTCAGCCCGGGCATCTTTTATGCGAATACATAGCCAATCCTCTGGGAATTGATACGGCCAACCCGCGCTTAATATGGCAATTAGATGACAAAAGGCAAGGTGCATACCAGCAAGCATATAAAATCTGTGTCGGAACGGATTCTGTCGCCGTTGAAAATGGCAATGGAAATATGTGGAATTCGCAAAAAGAGATGGATGATAAGATGCTTGTTTTATATCGGGGAAAAGCACTAAAACCTTTTACAACTTACTATTGGACGGTTCAGGTTTGGGACAAAGATGGGAAACAAAGTCCTTGCTCAAAGGTTGCCAAATTTGAAACGGGAATGATGCAAATGAAAAACTGGCAAGGTGCCTGGATATCTGATTCAGAGGATATTAATCTGAAACCAGCCCCATATTTCAGGAAGATCGTTAAACCATCCGGAAGAATTAAAAAGGCACGGATTTATATTGCTGTTGCTGGTTTGTACGAACTCTTCATCAATGGACAGCGTGTAGGAAATCATCGTCTTGATCCCACCTATACACGATTTGATCGTCGTAATCTTTACGTGACCTATGATGTGACTTCCCTATTGAACACAGAGACTTCTGCGATTGGCGTGCTGCTTGGAAATGGATGGTACAATCACCAGTCAACAGCTGTCTGGGATTTCGATAAAGCACCCTGGCGTGCCCGGCCAAAATTTTGCCTGAATCTCAGAATAACCTACGAAAATGACTCCGAGGAAACCATTAGTTCAGGCGAAGATTGGCGAACATCTTTAAGCCCAATTATATTTAACAGCATCTATACCGCAGAACATCAAGATGCACGTCTTAGTCAAAATGGATGGAATACCATACACTTTGATGATTCCACGTGGGAAACAGCCATCCCTGTCACTCCCCCATCCGATCATATTGTCGCCCAGGTATTACATCCGATCCGGGACGTGGAGGAAATTGAGACCAAAAGTATACATAAAATCAATGATCGTACCTATATTTTTGACCTGGGCAGAAATATTGCCGGTGTAAGCCGGATAAGTGTTAAGGGACAACGGGGTACAACCTTACGTTTAAAACATGCTGAATTATTGGATAATGCCGGAAATATCGACCAATCGAATATTGATGTCCATTATCGCCCGACCGATGATACCGATCCCTTTCAAACTGATATTTATATATTAAGCGGCGAAGGTGAAGAAACATTTGTCCCCCATTTTAATTATAAAGGCTTTCAGTATGTAGAAGTCCTCAGTGATAAACCTATCGAACTCACCAAAGAAAGCCTAACCGGAATTTTCATGCATAGTGATGTTCCGGTAAAAGGTCAATTAAAGAGTTCCAATCAAATGGTAAACAAAATTCTGGAAGCGACAAACAGTGCTTATTTATCAAACCTGTTTGGATATCCCACCGATTGTCCTCAACGTGAAAAGAACGGTTGGACGGGTGACGCTCATGTTGCCAGTGAAACCGGACTGTATAATTTTGATGGTATTACTATTTATGAAAAATGGCTGGCAGACCACCGGGATGAACAACAACCCAACGGTGTTCTTCCGGCAATCATACCAACCGGTGGTTGGGGTTATCATTGGGCCAACGGACCGGACTGGACCAGCACGATTGCGATCATCCCCTGGAACATTTATCTTTTTTACGGAGACAGTAAATTACTGGAAGACTGTTATGACAATATAAAAAAATATGTCAATCATATTTCCGAAATCAGTCCTACAGGTATTACAGACTGGGGATTGGGTGACTGGCTCCCGGTAAAGTCCAAAACCCCAAAAGAATTTACCTCTTCCATCTATTATTATGTTGATGTATTGATTTTATCAAAGGCTGCCAAAATTCTGAAAAAAGAATCTGATCATAAAAAATACCTTTTGCTTTCCAAAAAAATAGCAGAGGCCATCAATGCCAAATATTTAAACCGGGAAACCGGAATCTATGGAAGTGGCTTTCAAACAGAATTAAGTAGTGCCCTTTTTTGGGGGATTGTTCCGGAAAAATACAAAAAAGTAGTAGCAGAAAAGCTGAGCGAGCGGGTAATCGCCGATCAAAATCATGTTGATGTCGGTTTATTAGGATCAAAAACAATTTTAAATGCACTGAGTGAGAACGGGTATGCTGATCTGGCTTATAAAGTAGCTTCCGCAGAAACTTCTCCTTCATGGGGTTGGTGGATAAATAACGGAGCAACCACGCTATATGAAAATTGGGAGATTGAAGCAAAATCAGATTTTTCCCGGAATCATATTATGTTCGGTGAAATCAGTGCCTGGTTTTACAAAGCGCTCGGAGGTATTAAACCCGATCCTGATAATCCCGGATTCAAGCATGTGATTTTAAAACCTCATTTTGTTAAAGGAATGAACCACTTTGAAGCAAAATTTAATGGTCCCTATGGCGAAATTGTATCTTCCTGGAAAAGATCGGAAGATAAGGTTTTTTATACAATGGTAATCCCTCCAAACAGTACGGCGACGCTTCATCTGAAAGCAAAAAAAATCACTCAAAACGGGAAAGAAATATTTAATGCTCCTGCAGAGGTCAAAGAAAATGCTGAGAATCAACTTTTCGTTATACAGATTGAATCAGGTAGTTATGAATTCATCATTGAAAAATAAGGAATTTGGAATTAGGAACTGGCTAAATCCCAAAATGTCATTTCGAATTCCGCTGGAAGCGGGATGAGAAATCTTTAATAACTGGATTACTTAAGATTTCTCATCCTCCTTTCGTCGTCCTCGAAATTACAAATTTGTTGAAAAAATCTCTGAGCCTTTAGTGGCTCTGAGGCATTATAAACCAATATAAAGGAATTGATCATGAAAAAGAAAAATGTACTAAAAAACCTAATATTCAGTCTCTTCATCACCTTTCTGACCAGTCCTTGTATAGTAATTGGCCAGGAAAATCATCAAAAATCCGATTCCACAGGTATGACCATTCTAACTGAAATGATTTCCATGACGGATGGTATTAAACTGGCCACCGATATTTATCTACCGACCGAAGAGGGAAAATATCCTACTATCCTGGTAAGGACACCCTATGATAAAAAGCATATAAAAAAAGGAGCGCAGTGGTTTGTGGAAAATGGCTATGTAGTCATTGCCCAGGATTGCCGCGGTAAATTTCTTTCCGAGGGTGTGTTCTACCCCTTCAAGAATGAACGTGAAGACGGCCTGGTTACCGCTGACTGGATCCGTGCCCAGCCTTGGTCAAACGGTAAAATCGGCGGCTGGGGCGGCAGTTATGTCGGTTATACCCAGTGGGCCATATCTGACATTCTGGACGCGATTACGCCCGAACTTACCAGTGCTGATATTCATGGGCTGTTATACAGCGGTGGTATGTTTTCACTGGCCACCGCTTTTAACTGGGGACTTGTGGTAGACGCTCAGACCGTTAATCCGGTACGACCCGAAAAAATTCTGGCCAGTTATACCATCCTGCCATTATCCGTCGCTGATGATTCAACCACCAAAGATATCGCTTTTCTCGATGATTGGCTGGCTCATCCCGCCTATGATCTTTATTGGCAGCATATGGACCATCAGAGGATAGCTTCTGCGCCAACGCTATCTATTGCCGGCTGGTATGACATCTTTTTAATGCCCCAGATCCATGATTTTCAAACCCTGGATCCGGAGGTGCAGGCAAAAAGCCTCCTGATTATTGGGCCCTGGTGCCACGGTGCCCAGGCTTATAAGAATGACTATGGAGGGGGTGAAAGGACCGGACATAAAAGAAAATTGATGCGCCGTTTTATCAATCAGCAGTTGAAAAACATCGATTTCGATTTTAGCGATATGGTCTTTAAAGACAAAAAATATAATCTGTTTATCATGGAACGGAATGAATACTACGGCGCTGATGTGTGGCCGCCGGAAGCGACGGTCTTTACCGATTATTATATCGGCCCCGATCGATACCTCTCCCTTAAAAAGCCGAAGAAAGAGGGAAAACTGGTGTATACCTATGATCCCCGGGATCCTTATCCGAATAAGGGCGGAACCTTTTTGGGTATCGGCGTCGGTGCAGCACTTCAGAATGATAACCTGTCCCGCACCGATCAGTTGATATTTGAAACGCCTGTGTTAGAATCTCCGCTGATATTGTTAGGGCCGGTTTCCGCTACCTTATATCTGAGCAGTGACGTCCCTTCAACCGATTTTATCATCTGCTTGCAGGATGTCTTTCCGGACGGCAATATTTTCAATATTCAGGAAGGAGGTAAGCGGGTGGATATCAAACCAGGTATTAATGAGGTAAAAATTTCCGTCTGGCCGACCGGGTATCAGCTCAATCCCGAACATAAATTACGTGTGGTAATATCATCCAGCTGGTTTCCACGTTTTGACCGCAATCTGAATTCCGGCGAACCGATTTTTTCAGCCAAAACAATCAATATCGCTAATCAGACTATTTATTATGGAAAAAATCCGTCAATGATAACATTGCCTATATTAAATATTGAATGAAAGATTGATGTAACCACAAAGGACACAAAGAAGACATCCTTCGACCTATCGGTCTTCAGGACATGCTCCGGTCACAAAGAATAGTAAGGAATTAGGAACTGGGAACTGGGAATTTAAAATTCCGAATTCCAAATTCCCGATTTAACTTCGT
>CAZBBC010000096.1:0-18303 GCA_964489835.1 uncultured Calditrichota bacterium | reverse complement strand
GAAAGGATTTAAAAAGATATTCCATTCGCTTTCACCGAATATGCCGCTGGATATCCATACCACGAGCCCGATAATAACCATCACGGCTGCCGTACCATTGCCATTACGAATAACGGTGGAAAACATAAAACCCAGCGCGCCCAGAAAAAATATGGGAAACATTAATTGAAGCGGCATGCCGATCACAGAGACAGGAACCAATGTTACATAGCTTAAAATACTTAACAAAAAAAGCATTCCCCATACCATCAGATAAATTATAGCAAACCGCACCAGCCAGACCTTGTAGCGGTAATTAGGAATACCGAATAACATTTCAATCATCCGGGAGTCCATATCATTCTGAATACCAAAGGTACTGGGATAAAAGATTAATAATAATCCGGGAATAAGCAATAAATAATAAACAGTTGCCTGATTGGGATACCACTCGGTATCAAAAAGGTTGATCACTGTAACCAGGATAAAAATTGCCAGGGAAGCGAGTAAAAAATATAAAAATTTATTGGCAAAGATTATTTTCAGGTTGTAGCTGATCAGCTGTTTGCCAAGAATGAATTTATTATATATATCCAACTTCAATATTATTACCTCAAATAGTATTCCTACATTATTAATTTGCATCTCGTTTTTTCATTCCTGCGAAGGCAGGAATCCACTTTAACATAACTCATTAAATAAATCCTTCCATTCGGGATTATTCTTTTCTATCAAATTTATCTTCCATTGTCGTTTCCATTTCTTAATACGTTTTTCTCTAAAATTGCTTGATATATATCTTGGTGGACCTCGTAATATACTAATATTTTCACATTGTACTTCCTCGTGAATCCCCCCAACAAATCATTCTTGTGCTCATATACTCTTCTCAGCAGGTTATTTGTAATTCCTACATAAAGTGTTCCATTTTTCTTACTTGCAAGCATATAAAGATAGTAATTTTTTGTACGCATGTTTTTTTCTGAATTCTTCCTGGAATATGCGCCTTTTGGATTCCTGCCTTCGCAGGAATGACAAAAAAAATTAAGAATAATACAATCCCTCCCAGGAGTGAGATTTTGCTCCTATTACCTCGCCAGTAACCACAAATAAGAATCTTCAAGTGTTGGCGATACGGGAATTGCCTCTTCTAAGGGTTTGTGCTTCGATAATATCCTTATCCTGATCTTATCGCCGACTTTTATATGATGCACAATATTTTGTGATTTCCTGATTTTTTCAAACTCATTCATATTGACCAGGCATTGCCATACATGTCCTTCGGTCAGTTTCACCATGGCCGGGGGTTCTCCGAGGTATTTTAACTTTCCAACATCTAAAACAGCCACTTTGTCACAGGAACTGGCAATGTCTTCAATAATATGCGTCGAAAAAATCACCACACGCTCACGACTCAGATCAACCAACAGGTTTCTAAAGCGGATACGTTCCCGCGGATCCAAACCTGCCGTCGGTTCATCAACAACGAGAATTCGCGGCAGATGTAACAGGGTCTGGGCAATTCCGATGCGTTGCTTCATCCCACCGGAGAAAGAACCTATTTTTTCATCCCTGTGTTGATCTATATGCACCGCTGATAAAACATAAGATACCCGTTGCTCCCGCTTCTCGTGATCCAAAATATTTTTTAATATCGCCTGATAACTTAAAAATTCATAGGCAGTCATATTTTCATAGGTACCAAAATCCTGCGGCAGGTAACCAATCAACCCCTGTAATTCCTCGCGCTTCTCTCTTGCGTCGATATTATTGATATGAATGGAACCATAGCTTTGATCAAGTATCCCGCATATGATTCGCATGAGCGTTGTTTTACCGGCACCGTTTGGTCCCAAAAGACCAAACATACCACTGCCTATCTGAAGTGAAATGCCGCTCAGGGCATTGAACGGTTTTACTTTTTTACCGATAACAGGAACGGCCTGGATCATCCGGTAAAAGCGTTTTCTAATCCCGACAAATTTTCCTTTTAAGCGGTTAATGTTGATGAGATTCCGGCTGAGACGATTGGATGTCGTATAAACAATGAGGGCAAAGTACCAGAAAATTCCGATAAAAAGCACAGTGACCAGATTTGACCATTTTAGATAGAAAACAATCAGATTAATAGCCGGAAGACCCCAAAAATATATCTCCGGCAGTTGAGGGATCCTTTTGGTTATGATATTCTTAGTAGAAATTGTTCTTGCAAAAAGGTGGCTCAGATTTCTTACTAAAAGTAGTCCATAAAAATAGACGATGTGTGAGAGTATGAAGGTCCAGAGAAAACTCTGCAGGTAAAAATAGATGAAATAGATCAGAAAGAATAATAATAAAATGTGCCAGATTGAATGTAATACTTCTGTCCAGTTATGGTAGAGAAGTTTTTGATCATCTTGTTTGGAAATTCGTTTTCCCTTATGCCATTCCCTTACAAATCGACCGTGTTGATCATATATCTTGAATAAGTTCCGTATACTGATCGTGATTGGCTCATCGCCTCTGATTAAAGTGGTTTTGGCACTTCGGAGACTGTTGATCACAAAATAAGTAATACCAGGAATTATCAAAAGTAGTAGAAATAAATTAGCAAATTGCCAGATAATGCTTTCTATTTCAAAATAAATCATCAGGGTACCACCGATAAAAAAGACACCCTGGATTAATTGCAGTTTCCAGTTCAATTTATTAAACCAATCAAGCACGCTTTCCAACCCGGAATAAACCGTTGGGATGAAAATCAGGGTAAAAACGGTGCTCAGGGTCAGGCCGCCGATAACGGTAATGGCAAAAGGTGCGGCAATGCTGGTAACATATTCCACTTTGCCCATGGCCAGCGGCATCATGGCTACGATTGTCGTGATGGCAGTTATTAATATCGGACGCAAACGGGCTTTCCCGGCTGTTATCAGGGCACGTGACCGCCGGAATCCATTGCGGCGCAATATTCTGGTATAGTCAATTAAAATGATACCGTTGTTTACTACGATACCTATTAGTATCAGGAATCCTATGAGCGTATTAGCATTGAGCAAAGAATTTTCTGTAAATATTATCGCCCACAGTGATCCGATCGCCGCCAAAGGTATGGTAAACATAATCACGAAGGGATTTAACAGGGATTCAAACACCGCGGCAAGAATCATATAAATCAGGATAGCAGCGACACCGATCAGAAAATAAAAATCACTTAAATCCGCTTCACTTTTTTCGGTTTCAATGGCAATGCCTGCCGGTATTTCCAAACGATCAAATAATTGTCCGACTTCCGCGCGGGAAGCTTCCAGGAATATATTTGACTCAAGAACTTCATCGATGAAATTGTATGAAACTTCAATTTGCTTTTCCTGGTTTACACGGTTTATCCCGGCATTTCCTTCCGTATATACCATTCGACTTACCTGCGCCAGCGGGTAATATCCACCAGCGGAGGAAGGTATGGCTAAATTTTGCAGGTCATCAATGGTTGATTTTTCCAGATTTTCATTTTGTATCAGGATTTCATAATCCTCATTATCTTGTTTAAAAGCGACGCCTACAGAGACTTCCTCCTGAAAATTCGATAATTCAGAAGCAATTCCTGCTAAGGATACGTTATAACTATTTAACAGATCTTTGTCGAAAAGAAGATGAATCTCAGGGCGGTTAGTGGAAACATTCATTCTTACCCGCTGGATTGACGCTAATTCTTCCAATTGATATTGAATGTCATCTGCGACCCGACGCATAATTTCAAAATCACGCCCTTTGATAATCACCTTTTCGGTCTGTGAACCGATTCCGAGCATTCTTTCAAAAGAGGCTGTCATTTGGCTGCGACCGCCCCCCCCGCGGAACCGGGTGCTGGATTGTGGCTGCTCAAAACTTACTTCCGCCGTTCTGAAATCTCTGAGCCGATCATTGATATTTTCTTTTATTTCCGGAATACCGCGATCGTTAATTTCTTCAAAATTTTCCTTTAATTTGAGGGTTAAAATCGCCTCCTCCTCATATATTTGACTGATTAAATCCTGCACTTCCTCAATGTTTTCCAACCGATCTTCCAATTCACTCACCGTAATATCTGTGGTTTCCAACGTTGAACCACTGGACATGGTTACATATAAATTAAAATCATCGGTTACGGTATCTTCCTGTCCGGTCAGACTGAGCGCCAGTGTAATAATAATGCTGGCAAAAAATATAACCACGGTCCAGACGATGGTTCTCAGGGGGAATCGCATAGCTGATTTTAGAAATAAGGTGTATAACTGAACCGGCCGGCTCTCCGGGGAAGAAGCGTGAAAGCGGAGTCCTATCATATCTTTCTTTTCGAAAAAATAATAAGCAACCATCGGGATAAGAAAAACGGCTACGGTCAGGGAGACAAAAAGGGTGGAAATAATGGAGACACTGATATGATAACCCAATGCCCGTATCATAAAATTTGAAGCGAAAATAAAAGGTAGAAATACAGCCACTGTCGTTAATGTTGCTGCAAAAATTGACCGCCAGACTTCCCGGGTCCCTTCGATGACCGCTGTTTGCGCAGATTTCTTTTTTTGAATGAGACGGTATATATTTTCTAAAACAACAATACTGTTGTCAAGCAGCATACCGACCGCCAAGGCCATACCCACTAATGTTAAACTGTTTAAGGTAATATCAAAAGCATAGAACAGATTAAATGAAGTAAAAATAGAAATCGGCAGAGCAAGAGCAATGACAAGCACCAGTCGAAGATTTCTCAGGAAAAACCACAGGACCAGAACAGCAATGATACCTCCGCTAATGGCCAGGTTTGTAATTAAATCGATATTGTCTTCAAGGTATTCTGCACTGTTTTGTTGAATAACGATCTCAATATCCTGGGATTTGAGTTCCCGGTTTAAATTGTCGATCACTTCATAGGTGATATGTGCTAAATCAATCAGATTAATGCGACCATCATGAATAAGTTGAACGGTAACGGCCTCTTTTCGATTTACACGGCTAATCGAAGTTTCTTCTTTTACATCAAAATTTATTTTTGCTACATCCTTTAAAAATACCGGAACCTGCGGATTAACCACAATATTCTCCAGATCATGTACATCCGTATACTCAGCCACTAAATTCACAAAAGAGCGCTGCTGATAATGATCGACAGGGCCCAAATAAATTTTATTCTGGCTGTTGCTTACGATCAGAGAGCGGATTTTTGAAGGCGTCACATTATAGGCTTTGCTGGCATCCTCATTTAAAATAATTTCCATTGTTTTCTCATGACCGCCAAAGACCTCCACATTGGCAATACCGTCAATAGATTCCAGATGGTTACGGATCTTATTCTCGAAAATATGGCGTATCCGGTCGATTCCTCCGCTACCGCGCACCTGCAGGTTCATATACATATTAGACAGTTGTTCGGTATCGATCTTGACGACCTGTACAAAAAATTCATTGGACAGTGCGGATTTAACCGCCTCAACTTTTTCTGTGAGTTTCAAATAAGCATACTTCAGATTTACATCGGATTTATAATAGACAATAATAGTGCCGCTACGACGATTAACAAAGGACTCGATTTTTTCGATTCCCTCCAGCGTCCCGATGGCACTTTCGATTGGTATAACCGCCTGTTTTTCCATATATGGTGGATCAACTTCACGGAAACCGTTAACCTGAACAAATAAAAATGGTAATTCCACATTGGGAAGCATCTCTACTGAGAGATTACGGTAAGAAATATAGCCGAGTAATGTAAGGGCGATAAACAACATACTGACAAACACCCGGCGATTGATGATGAATTTGAGCATTATATGACAGATATTTTAATTGATGAAAGTTCTATTTCCCCCTTTATTGGGGCTGTTGCAACATCACTTTATTCGTACCAATATAATTATAAGCAAGATCTGTCTCCCCCTTGGAAAAGGGGGACTAAGGGGGATATAAAAATGGTCTAAGTTATTTATAAACATCCCCCTAACCCCCTTTTATAAGGGGGAATAGATTTCTCATCCCGATAAAATCGGGATTCGAAATGACAATAATAAGGAGGCACATAGCAATACGCCTCTACCTTATTTCGATCTCCCGGTAACCACCCTGTCAAAAACATAATACACACAGGGAATGACCACCAAGGTTAATAAGGTTGATGTAAACAATCCGCCGATTACTGCCAATGCCATCGGGGCCCGCAAAGCAGCGCTTTCACCAAAGCCGAGGGTCAAAGGAAATAATGCCAGTATAGTCGTTAAACTGGTCATAATAATCGGACGGATTCTTCTTTGTCCTGCTTCGAGAATAGCCTCTCTTAAATCTAATCCGTCCCTCTTCAATTGATTGATGGCGTCTACGAGGATGATCGAATCGTTTACGGCAATACCCATTAACATAATAATACCAATATAAGCCATTACATTAAGAGGTAAGCCGAGTATAAAAAAGATCAATATTGCGCCAACACCGGCAAGAGGAATTGTTAATAAAATAGTAAAAGGGTGTATCAGCGATTCGAATTGGGAAGCCATCACCATATAGATTAAAATCACCGATAATAGCAGGGCAAATTTCAGGCTTTCAAAAGCTTCGGCTCGTTTTTCTTCTTCACCGGTAATGATATATTGATATCCTTCCGGTAAAGGAATTTGTTTAAGTTTTTCATCGATCATTGCGGAGATATGATCGAGCGGTTTATCTCCTCTGATCTGAGCGGTGACTTTTCCGATTCTGGTCTGGTTACGCCGGTTTATCGCTTTATGGGCGGTCGATTGCTGAAAGGTGGCAATCTCATCCAGGCGGACGTCTTCCTGACCGTTATTTACGTAGATCTCAGACAATTCCTGAACACTGATATCCGGTAAATTTAAGGTGATATCACGCATTTCACCTTCACTTTCCCAATCTCCTGCTTCTTTGCCTTGTAATAAATCTTTTAACTGTGCACTGATGGAAGCAAAGTTAATATTGCGAACGCCAGCCCGGATCCGGTCAATCACAATATTGATTTCCGGGCGCCCTTCATCAAAAGATGTTTCAATATTAAAAATATCATCGATGGAATCCATTTGCGCTTTTACTAATTCGCTAAAAGATTGAATTACCGCCAGATCGTCACCTCTTATTTCGACGATCAATGGTTCTTGATCAGTTCCGAGGGTCGATTGCAACGATGATTCTTCTTTGATGAATTGAATTTCCATATCCGACATTTCTAAAAAGATTTTATTCAGAGATTCAATAATTTGATCTGTTGATCGTTTTCGTTCACGGTTAAGAAAAACCTGGAGAGAGGCGGTGTTTTCATCTTCGAAAAAAGATTCCCTTTGATCGGAAAGGCCCTCAGGCGCAGGACCGACCCGGGTATAAAGACTTCTAAGATCATTATTAAGGGTATTTATAATGATATCTTCAATTTGTCTGGCAACCCGGTCCGTATGGGTTAAAGTTGTTCCTGCTTCCAGAATAATTTCCATCCGGAAGGCGTTTATATCTGATTTTGGTATAAATTCACTACCGACCAGGGGAATCAGAAGAACAGAGATCACTACCAGAACAATCGCACTGCTTAAGACCAACCAGCGGCGATTGATAATCCGGTTCAGAATATCCCGGTACCAGAAAAAATGAACGGATACCGGCTTCGTCTTTGTAGAAACCGGTTTTAAAAATCTCTGGCTCAGCATCGGAATTACCAAAATGGCAACGGCCAGGGATGATAACAGGGAAAAAGCGACGGTCCAGGCCTGATCTTTGAAGAGCTCACCGGCCGCGCCATGAAGATAAACGATCGGTAAAAATACGATGATCGTGGTAATTGTGGAAGAAGTAATCGCGCCGGATACCTCGGCCGTGCCAAGGATAGAAGCTTCCTTTATTGACATTCCTTTTTCCAGATTCCTGAAGATATTTTCCATCACGACAATGGCATTATCTACCAACATGCCAGCCCCGAGTGCCAAACCACCCAGTGTCATTATGTTGAGAGTTAATCCGTTAAAGTACATCAAATTAAATGTGGCAATCACGGAGATGGGAATGGCAATACTGATGATTGTGGTTGTTCCAATTCGCCGCAAAAAGATAAATAAAATAATAACGGCCAGCAGGATGCCATATAAGGCAGTATTTTCCACTTCATCGATGGCCGTTTCAATAAATTCTGCCTGATTCTGGACGATCTTAAATTCATATCCAGGTAGTGCTGCCTGGAGATCATGCAAATTTTCTATCAGATTCCCAACTGATTTTACCGTATTGTATTTGGTTTCTTTATATATAGCAAGGGCAATGCACCGCTTCTGATCGATACGTACGATATTTTCGGGGTCTTTGTTCTGATAGTAAATATCGGCGATATCTTTTAAATAAACCGGAACCATTTCAGCGGACTGGCCAGGGTCTGTATTTTGTTTCTGTCTCCGGGCAATGATGACGTTACCAATGTCTTCCAGAGATTTGAATTCTCCCATACCTCTGATGACGTATTTCAAGCCTAATTCTTCAATTGACCCACCGGAAAGCGTTCGGTTTGAATTTTGAATTTGCTCAGCTACTGTAGAAAGCGTCAATCCGTATGCTTTTAATAAATAGGGTGTGGTATGAATGACCACTTCTTTTTCTTCTCCGCCGATGATTTCGACAGCGGCAATTCCTTCTAAGCGGATCAATTCATTGCGGAGATAATTTTCGGCGGTCTTACGTAATTCATCCATATCGTCGATTTCCGGATGGGATAATCCGATAACCATAACCGGTGCACTATTGGGATCATGTTGGCTCAGAGTAATTTCATCCAGATCAGAATTTTGACTAAAATTATTGAGGTTTTTCTGCAGGTCCAGAAAAGCCTCATCCATGTCCGTATCCCAACTGTAGGCAACAGAAATTTGTGCGGTACCAACCTGGCATACGGACGATACCTGGAACACATTTTTCTGCCGAATGGCGAGGGCCTCAACATTCTCAACAAACATCTTTTCCATTTCTTCCGGTGGGCGCTCTCCCGCTTTTAATTCGATAAAAATCTGTGGATTATTCAGATCCGGAAGTAAATCTATTCCCAGTTTTTCAAATGAAATGTATCCCAGGAGAATAGTCGCCAAAACCATCATCAGAATGGTAATGGGATAATTAACAGAAAATTCACTTAGTTTTTTCATTATCGTACGATCTTTACTTTTGAGCGGTCGCGAAGCGTTTCAAATCCTTTAACTATCAGCTGTTCCTTCAGTTTTAATCCTTCAAGTATTTCTACCTGATTTTCATTTTCCAGTCCCGTGCTGATCGTTCTCTCAAAGGCAGCACCTTTATCAACCACGAAAACAGTTTTTCCCTTTCGTTTTGACAGAATAATGTCTTTAGGGATTACGATCACACTGTCTTTTTGAGCTACAATGGTTTCCACTTTGACAAACATGCCGGGTCTGAGAATCCGCTCCGGGTTATCGATCAACAGGGCCGCTTCAAAAGCGCGTGTTTCCGGATCAAGTGCCGGTGAAACCTGGGATATTTTTCCCCAAAGTGTATCGCTGGCCAGACTGTAGTGAGTCACACGCAATTTTTGACCCATTTTGATGCGATTGAGATCTTTTGATGGAAAGAATACCTCTGCATATAGTTCGCTGTAATCCATGAGCTGTACCATGATTTGATTGGCATTTACTTTAGTTCCTCTCGTATAATAGGGTAAATCAACAATGATGCCGGCGAACGGTGCCGTTATTTTCAATTTTTGCAATTGAATTAAAGCATTTTCATGGGCATAACCGGCATCGATATAGCTTTTCTCTGCATTTTTCAGTTCCCTTAAAGTGACTCCGCCCTTTTCATACAAGGATTGTTGTTTTTCGAATTCACGCTTTGATATATCCAAATTTAATTTTTGGGATTCTATACCAATATTGTTTTCAATTTCCGGATTATCTAAATAAATGATCACCTGACCGATCCGGACAAAATCCCCGGGTGCGTATTCCCGATTCGTGGAAGAATTTACAGCCAGACGATAAACACCCTCGGATTCAGAATTCAAAACAGTATTTTTTGTGGCGTTTACCGTTGCCGTGGTTGTTATATATTCTTCAATCGTCCCTGGTTTTATTTCCGTAATGCTGACCGGTATGCTAATATCCAGGTCAGAACGCTGGTTATCACTTTGACATGAATAAAAAAGTACAGCGCTAATCAACAAGTAAAATGTTTGTTTCACCACCAAGCTCCTTAAAGGTTATATGTATTTAAAAAGAAAAAAACAGTCCACGGATTAACACGGATTTCATTTAAAAATTATTATTATTTTAGTTTTTATCCGTGTCCGGCTGCGCCGGATAATCCGTGGATAAAAGTTTTTAAAATTTTTGCTAACATAAAAAAAGTGTACGGTAAAAAAATGACTCAAATAATGATGAAAAAACTCATCCCCAAACCCCTTCTCTTGAAAAGAGAAGGGGCTCCCTAAAGTCCCTCTCTTCTCAAGAGAGGGATTTAGGGTGAGTTCTTTGATTCAAATCGCTATGTATTTAAATCTCCAGTTGTCTATTTCTCCTCCGGTTCTATGAGGATAGCCGGTTGATTTTTTTCAAAATCCCATAACGATTCAATTTTAAGATCCAGTAAATTCATTTTATAACTGATCATGGCATTGATTAATCCGATTTTTTTCTGTGAGAGCTGATTTTGAAATAAATTTAAATCCATACTGGTCAAATCGCCATTTTCATATCGCTCCAGATTAATGTCATAGGTTAACTGGGCACTTTTTACATTTTGTCGGGCCAGTTCAACCTGGGCCATCTGATTTTGTAAACTGCGATAGGCTTTCCGGATGGCGATAGTGATGGCGTTTTTCTCTTCATCCAGAGACAGTTCGCTTTTTTGGATGGTACTTTGAGCTGCTTTTGTGCGGGATTTACTTTCCCCCCAATCCCAGATCGGTATCTCCAATGAGAGATTCACTCGTTGATTTCGGGTAGGCGTCTCATAAATATTATCAAATTGTTCATTGTTCCCGATAATGCCGTATGAAAGGGAGATATTACCTTTAAATTCATTGGTTGCCGAGGCACGGGTGAGATTGGCTCTGGCAATGTTGATATCGATATTTCTCTGGCGCAATTCCAGACGGTTTTGCAATCCAAAATCCTGCGCCTTTTGTAAATCAACCGTTACCGAATCCATAGAAATATTAGCAACGACGGTGATATCATCAAAAAGTGAAAGACCAATGGTTTGTTTTAATTCATCCAGAGAATTATCCAACGTAACTTGTTGATTCTGAACGTCGGATTTACTACTGGTCAGATTTAACTCGGCCTGGTACAGTTCCTCCTGAGCAGCCAGACCGGCATCGACTTTGTTCTTGATTATTTGATAGCTTTGCATTCTGTTCTGATAATCTTCCTTTGCAACCAGAAGAGCCATTGTGTTTTGATAGGTGCTATAAAAACTCTGAGCAACCAGTTGTTCCAGTAGCAGCTCACGGATATTATAGTTAAGAAGCGCATTCTCTTTATCCAGCTGTACTTCTTCCAGTGCCAGCCTTGTGCGATTATAAGTAAAAATGGGTTGGTCATAGGAAAGGTAGAGATTATTACTATAAGTCTCGAGCCGGTTTCCCCGAAATTCACTGAAAGAATTCTGCCAGCTAAATTGGTTGCGCAGGGCGAGTGTTCCATCGGTCCATAAAAGAGGTTGCAAAACAGAGAATAATCCTGATGAACTTTTTACTTCACTGGTGTTCCAGGTATTGTTAAAGCGATCAAATTCCTGGGCCCGGGTGTAGTTAAAAGGATCCAGATTAAGGCTAAAACGTGATTTCAGGGACGCATTTTCTGCATTTAGTAATTCCTGGCTGCGTTCTAAGGATAACCGGGCCTGTTGGATATCCGGACTGTTTTTTATGGCAATATTTAATGCGTCATCAAAATTTAATGCCTGTGTTTGTGCTAGTGACAATGAACAGCCTACAAATATTAGCAGTAAATAACTTAAAAATATACGAGTCAAATATCTTTTTTTTCTTTCCATAATTTCAAACCCTGTCATTAATTTTTAATCCATTTAATCGCGTCGGCCACAACCAATTGCCCGTTAGATTTATCCGATAAGTCAATGGTTGCTTCACCTTTGGGGAAATAGTAGGTTCCTAAAAAATTCCAGCCATCGGCAGCATTTTGGGCATCGAGTATAACCTGCTCACTGCCGGCACTGTGGTGAATGGTATAAATAAAATCACCAAAAGTCGCATTACTGCGGGAATTTTCCCGGTCCCGGCCCCGTCTTCTCCAAAAAGTCTGTTTATCAAACATATAGGAGTATACATCATATAAACCGTCAGCCGGTAAATTTGCCTGCCAGTTAATGATCGTCTTGCCGTCTCCTGATTTTATATAGTAAGCCGAATGAATATATTTACCATAAAATGAAGCGTTTTTTATCAGTGTCCACTGGGTGGCAGGACTCCACCAGGTAAATCGTCCGAATGATTTTTCCTGAACAGGGTTATCTCCATGTATAAGCCGTTTAAAATAACTTTGAAAAGGTTGATCGTTAATAAAAAATCCATCATCTTCATTATCCACAATTATTTCCTGTAGTGAAGTTCCGGAAAAAGGATTATTTATAATACGCTCACCATCAAAGGCAGAAAACCGCTCATTCACTTCTGCATTTTCAAATTGCTTTGAAAAAATGATCGGTATATTCCAGGCGATCAATGCATTGATATTAATGGAACGCGGTTCGGAATCCAACACAATACCGATCTCTTTGGATTGCCCGCCTGCCAGTTTGACGATCCGGGCCGGTTCTTCAGGGAGAGACGGTTCCGACATCATCCGCCGGCCAAAACTTCCATGCTGAAATTGAACTTCCACCAGACCGGTTATTTGCTCCGGATTACTTATTTTAAATAATACCTGATAACGCATCCGATTATTATCAACGACCTTAAACATTTGTATATCGGATATTAAAAAACCGGGTAATTGTTTGCTATGATACCATGATTCAAACGCTGATTGGATGCTGGCGCGTTCCGATGCATTTATTCCGGTTAAAAATTCTTCTGCATCCAATACTCTGAACCGATTCGATTCAATGGACTGACTGATACGTTGATCGAAATCTTCAATCTCCTGTTCAATTTGGATCAGTTTAAATAAATAGGCCCCTTTTGCTCTGATTATTTCCGGCAAAATATCGATAGGCTCATCAAGAGTCATCAGTTCCGCTAAACTGTTTTTTGTTAATTGCCGACTGACTTCTTCCGATTCAGTCAGTCCTTCAACGAATAAAGATCTTCTGGGATCCGAGTTCTCATTGTTTACGCGGTTTAATAGGTAGGCTTCCAGGGCCGTATTAAAGATCTGCCATTTATCTGATTGGAAGAAATTAGTGTAACTGAAAAAGGTCGGGAAGGGATTAAAATCCGGTTGATACTCAAGCATTGGACCGCCGAACCTTCTACTAGAGGATGATCCGCCAATCAGGGTATTGTAAATAAATTGTTTTAAAAGAGAAGTTTCAGACTCCGTTTTTGTGAGTGTCTGATTTGACCGGTCGATACGTCGATCCATAAAGCTGTTTAACAGTCTAAAATCGGCAGAGCTGAGGTATGAGGCGTTTTCCGGTAACCAAATCTGCTCCGGTTGAATGAATTCACGGGCGACTGTCCAGATTCTGGGATACGTAAAAAACTGCACCGGTACTTCAATTAAGCTCAATCGATTAAAGGGATAATCTAAATTTAATTTAACTTCGTAATCCTGTCTTGCCTCTCGAATAATGCTGTTAAGCGTATCTCCGATTTCAGTAAAATATTCATCAAAATAGTTATGTTCCGGTAAAATAAAAAGATTATAATCAACACTGTCCACAGTAATACTTCTTCGCTCATAGGGACCAATGATTACGGAAAGCCGGGGTAAGGGTTGTTCCGGTTTAAAAGAAGAAACGCCGGGTTTAATCATTTTATATTCACCCTGAGCGATCACGGTCAGATTTTCATTGGTAAAAACGGTCAGACTGAAATCAATAAAATTGACCTGATTTTGCTCCAGGTGCCCAATTCCTACAGGCAAAGCCGTGTTCGGATACCAGATACATTCCGGTGGGAGTAAGACATAATGATTGCTCAGAAAGGCCTGTTTTTTATAGATCTGATACATCTGGATACTAAATGGTTCCTGACGTTTATCCTCGTTAATATCAAGATAGCAAACCGCTTCATCGATCGTTCCGGAGTAAAAAATACGGATCGAATCGGTTCGTGCCGGATTTAAAGGGGCATTTATATCTATCAATAGCAGGTGATCATTCTGTTGAAATTTCAATTCCTGGTTGTCTTTCATAACCTGTGTAACCCGTAAACCGGGATTTAAACTAAAATAACAGTGATTTAATGCCTCCGTATTTGGATTGATAAATTTGATGTGCACGATGGCTTCTATTTCATTTCCATGGTGATGAAGATCTATTTGGTAACTTTCCGGTTTAATATTTTTCTTATCGAAATATTGTTGATTCAGATCAATGATCCCTTGCCGAAGCTCCTGTGCTTTTGTAAAAAAGTTAAGATAATAGTAGCCGCAAAAAACAGATAGAAGGAAAAAAATAACTACCCAACCGGTTAATACCCGTTTCAAAAATAGCGATTGAGGGAGGCGGGTAAATAATAAGATTGTTAATAAAATAAATAGTAATCCTAATAAAACATACAAACCGCGCTGAAATATAATAATCTCTAAGTTGGCAATGCCTACAAAATCGGAATAAAACATCGGTAAATTTATAGCCACAAAATCGAAGATATAGTGCCACTGATCGCGCAGATAAAAAAACACTGCCGCAAAATATCCCAGCAAAAGAAGGGCTACAACCGCTTGATTTTTTATCAAACGCATCAAAAAGACAGACAGACCCATGATAAAAATAAAGGCAGGAAATGGTATTAATACATAGTTTAAAAAATAGGCGACGCCATTGAAATTCACCTTGCCAAAAACAAAATGGATCACAGCGCCTATACACAATACAAAAAGATTCAGAAGAGCGAAAACAGCTAAAATTCCAAGCGTTTTGCCGATGATATAGGCACCATTGGTCATGGGACGTATATAAAAGACCTCTGTCGTATTGGTTCTTTTATCGCGTTTAAACAGATCCGTGGCCAGTAAAATGATCACCACTACCTGGGCCAGATTCAGCATCATCATATTGGCATAGGGGGTTGCGGCAGAAAGCCCGTAAAAAAGACGTGGTACATTGGTGGCGGTACTAAAAATAATGATATCATAAAAAATGAATATTGTAATCATCAGACCGGCAAAAATTCGAAAGAACCACCCCCGGAATAAGGTTGTTATTTCAAAACGGGCATTGGCCCATATAATGTCCAGCTGCATCATGTCAAGAATACGATTCAATTCCGGTTGCCCTCTTCGATAAAATCAATTTCCGCGATATCCAAACCGGCCTGCTGTTCGATAAAATAGACATAGGCATGTTCAAGATTCGGTTCAACAGTCACCGGGGTAAAGTCTTCCATTCTGTCGGCGACTACCTGTATGGTCCAGCCATTCTCTGACGGGATGGTGGAGATTATAGCGTAACGTTCTTTGATTATCTCAAGATCATTGTCGGAAACTTCAAGCTGAAAAACGTGATCCCTGGCCTGGTTAATGAGTCCTTCCGGCGGACCATTAAAGGCGACTTCTCCTTCCAGTAACAGCGCCATGTTATTGCAGGTGCTGGAAATGTCGCCAACAATATGGGTAGAAAGAATAATAATTCGATCTTCCTGTCCCAGGTCCGCTAAAATGTTACGAAAACGGATGCGTTCTTCGGGATCTAAACCCGTGGTTGGTTCATCAACCACCAGGATCTTGGGGTCGCTGATCAGGGCCTGGGCGATCCCCAGACGGCGTTTCATCCCCCCGGAAAGTTTACTGGCCATCCGGTCACGGACATCGAACAACGTGACTTTTTCCAGCATATCATCGACCGCGCGGCTTCTTTCCCGGTGATTTTTTATCCCCGCCAGTCTTGCACTGTAATCAAGGAACTCCCATGTTTTTAACTTTGGGAAAGTGCTGAATTCCTGGGGCAGGTATCCCAACATCTGTCGGATCGTTTTCCGGTTTTTCTGCAGATCCAGATCATCAACAAAGACGGTTCCGCCGGAAGGTTTCATCAGGGTGACCAAAATACGCATTAAAGTGGTCTTCCCGGCTCCATTCGGGCCCAAGAGACCAAATAAACCATTATCGATTTCCAGGTTAATGGCCTTAAGGGCCGGTTTATTGCCGTTATAAATTTTTGATAAGTTTTGGATCTGAATTTTCATGATAATTTACGGTTATAAGGTTACATCTTTTTCACCACGAAGCACACGAAGTTCACGAAGTTTTTTTAGGAACTTATTTTAAAAATAATATAATTATAGAATTGACTTCACTTTAAATAAAAGAATAGTAAATATAAGATCTTCGTGATCTTCGTGAACTTCGTGGTTAATAATTGGGTATAACAGTTGTCAGTCACTTAAATATTTACCGATTATCCTGTCGGTGGGGACGTCTGCGTTCTTCCCGTTCCTGTCGATAGTGTTCGTATTTGGTTTTTTGTTCCTCGGTTAAGATTTCTTCTATACGCTTATCGACTTCCTCCCGGCTTTCTCTCATCCATTCACGCATCTGGCTGCGATCACCCTGGGAATCTTCTCTCATTTTTTGCATTTTTTCCTGTGATTCAATAAAAATCTGTTCAATTTGCTTGGTTTGTTCGCTGGTTAGATCCAGAGCGTCTTTAAGTTGCGCCGCCCGTTGCTCCGGATTCATCCGGCCCCTGTATTCCCTGTCAACGGACTCACCGGAGCAGGTAAAAAAAGTAAATGTAAAAGCGGTGAGAATTAGGGTGAACACCCATTTTTTTAACATTTTTTCCTCCTAATTGTTCATAACAGATGTATTTTTTTTCTATTAGAGGTTCATATCATTTTCCGTGTAATTTTTTTTGAATCTTACTTCCTATTATTAAATATTCAAGTTTCATCGATGGAAAGCTTACATGTCACCCCTAACGGGGTTTTTGGTATTTGGTGGATTTTATTTTCTATAGACATGTCACTGCTACGCAGTTTTCAGATTATCAATGATGCAAAAAATCAGCCCCGTAGGGGCGAAATGTTTATAGAAAACAGGCAATACCAAATATTTTAAAACCCCGTAGGGGTGACATGTGATTACCCCAAAGATGAAAATCTCTCATATATATCACTTACATAAAAAACCTACTGGAAATATTTCCTTATTTAAGTAAACTCATGTCTTTCTATAAATTGTGTTAATCCTGTAAACACGATAAACTTAATAAATAATAGGCGAATTTATACAAAATTTATCGTTTGTATCATAAGATTCTAAAACATTTTAAAACTAAAATAATACTAATTTTTAAATGAAATCCGTGTTAATCTGTGGTTAATAAATTATTTTGTCTTTTGTCTTTGATTTGTTTGCAGCCAACGGTTGCGCTATAAATCTATTTAGCGAATTTCGTGTTCACCCCTTCCTATCTTTATCTTAGCGGTCACCGGTTAGACAAGACGGAAGCTTATTTTATTCCTGGCAGGTTAAAATAAAATATAATGAAAGCGCATAAACTCTGGTGAGGTTTAATTACACTTTTTAGCAGGGTGAAGAAAAGATCCAATTCTGAGGGCGACATTTATAGCCACAGTAAAGACTTTTTTTGTGAGGCGTGGATATGAAAGATTCATTTAAACACTTCAAACATATTTTTTACTATTTGGTCATTTATACGAAATGCGTAAGGAAATTAAACGACAAACAATGCATCATCGACGTCGGCAGAACCTGGAAAAGGAAAGTGTAAATAATGTTTGTATTTAACAAAAGTGTCTCTTAATATTTTACATAAAAATTCCGAAAGGTTTTGACGACCTACAGCTGTCTTTAAATTAAAAAAATTGTTTTCAAAATAAATGGTCTTCTAACACGCGTTTTAACACGGACGGCTCCAGTTGAGGCATGAGTAGTTACTTCGGCAAGTGCCCGCCGCCTATGCCAAGCGTTATGTGGCTTGATAAATTTTCAGCAGAACTATTTTAAAAATTTTAACATATTTACCTGTTAAATTATGATAGACATTGTACCAAAAAAAACTTACGGAGGGCTTATGAAAACTTTAATTTTATTTTTTATTCTGTTATTAAATATTTCATTATTATTTGCCCAGAACAATGCGCCGGAGGTAACCAACGTAACCTTTACTCCTCGCCCCGACGACAGTTTTATCGTAGATGTTTACTATGATTTGAATGACGCCGAAGGC
>CAZBBC010000095.1:17074-18324 GCA_964489835.1 uncultured Calditrichota bacterium | reverse complement strand
TAGAAAACAAAACACCCCCCTCAATCCCCCCTTAATAGGGGGGAAGGATCCGATTCCTCCTTTTAAAAGGGGGAATTTACGTATCGCCAGTAAAAATAATAAGTTAAATAGAAAATATATAAAAACTTATGATACTGCTACATGAAATATCAGGAGTCTGCAATGAAAGAGAGAATACATAAATTTTCTATTACTATCATCATAAGTTTGCTTTTTATATCCACGATAAAAGTTCAGGCACAAACGCCGGATGACTGGTTTGAGAAAATAAAAACCTATGATTTTGACAAGGATCAGAAAGCCCTGGTCGCTATCGAGCAATTGGTTGTTGAGAGTATTACAACTACCGCTATGAAGAAGGAACTTGCCCATCGTTTGGCAGACTTACTGGATTCTGAGGCCACCTATGCCTGTAAGCAGTTTGTGTGTCGGCAGTTGGCAATCATCGGGACTGCCAACGAAGTACCGGTATTATGTAAATGGTTGGTAGACGAGCAGATGTCCAATATGGCAAAATATGCGTTGGCGCGTATTCCGGACCCTTCCGCAGACGCCTGTTTGAGAAAAGCGCTGAACGAAACAAGCGAGAACAAACAAACTGGAATCATTAATACCATTGGCATGCGCAGAGACAAAAAAGCGGCCATACATCTGGAAAAGTTATTATTCTCAAATAATCCAGAGGTTGCCAAATCCGCCGCCTGGGCACTTGGCAGGATCGGAGGTACAATCGCGACAAATGCCTTAAAACAGGCATTGTCTCGTGCCAAATCTGATTTTCATTTTGAACTTGCAGATGCCTACTTAGAGTGTGCCTATTCCTTTTTGCAGGAGGGTAATACAAAATCGGCTTTAAGTATATACGAAGAAATGTTTTTAATGAAGGCACTACCTCAAATAAGGGCAGCTGCACTCAATGGATTACAAGCATCAGGCCATAAAGATGCTTTTAGGTATGTCGTACAAGCTCTGGAAGATGAACAGGAGCAGGTGCAGCGAATGGCAGCGAGACTGGTCCAAAAATTTCCCGGTAGACAGCAAACAGAGACATTCTCAAAACAACTTTTTGATCTATCCCCGGCCGGTCAGGTTCTCCTTTTAAACGGATTAAAAGAAAGAGGGGATACAGCGGCATTATCAGTTATCGAAGCGGCCTGCCACAGCCAGGATCAATCCGTTCGCTGCGCAGCTCTAGATGTTTTGGGAAAGCTGGGTAATGCCACGCATGTATCGCTTTTAGCTGCCCGTGC